>WFXV01000236.1 GCA_015490435.1 Thermaceae bacterium | reverse complement strand
TCCCCCGGCTCGAGGTCGCCCCGGCGGTGATGGAAAAACTCGCCTACCGGGAGCACCCGGGCGGGCTTTTGCTGGTGGCCCGGGCCGAGCCTTTATTGCTCGAGGCGCTTCCCCTGGGCGACCCGCCCCTCGTTCTGGTCGCGGTGGGGCTCGAAAAGCCCGGGAACCTGGGGGCGGTCTTCCGGAGCGCCGACGCCGCCGGAGCGGCGGTGGTGGTGGCCGACCCCCGGGTCGAGCCCTTCGCCCCCCAGACGATCCGGGCCAGCACCGGCACCGTCTTTTCCGTGCCCTTTGCCCTCGCCCCCGGGGAGGCGGTTCGAAGCTGGCTCCGGGAAAAGGGGCTTTTCGTGGTGGCGACGAGCCCCGCCGCGAAGACCCTCTACTGGGACGCTGACCTCAAGGGGCCGGCGGTGATCCTGATCGGCCCCGAGGAGACCGGGCTCGACCCCGCCTGGCTTGCCGTCGCTGACCAGACGGTGCGGGTGCCGATGCGGGGCACCGCCGACAGCCTGAACGCCTCGGTCACCGCCGCCCTCCTCCTCTTCGAGGCGCTGCGCCAGCGCCGGTCTGACTAAACCGGGCTCAAGTTTCCCAAAAACCCCTTGACAGCCCCGGGGCCCTCCCGGATAATGCATCCCGGAAGTTGACACTCCAGCCTTCGGAGTGTCAAAGACTGCGGAAGGAGGGGTTGGTTATGGCGACGGAGACCAAGGTTCGGATCAAGCCCCTGGGTGACCGGGTGGTCGTGAAGCCGATCGAGGAGGAAGAGGTCACCAAGAGCGGCATCGTCCTTCCCGACACCGCCAAGGAAAAGCCCCAAAAGGGCGAGGTGCTCGCCGTCGGTTCCGGCAAGCTCCTGGAGAACGGCGAGCGGGTTCCGCTCGAGGTGAAGGTCGGCGACATCGTCGTCTTCGCCAAGTACGGCGGCACCGAGATCGAGCTCGACGGCGAGGAGTACGTGATCCTTTCGGAGCGCGATCTGCTCGCGGTCATCGAGAAGTAAGGGAGGTGAGGGCGTATGGCGAAGATCCTGGTCTTTGACGAAGAGGCTCGCAGGGCGCTGGAGCGCGGCGTGAACGCGGTGGCCAACGCGGTCAAGGTGACCCTGGGCCCGCGGGGCCGCAACGTGGTCCTCGAGAAGAAGTTCGGCAACCCCACCATCACCAAGGACGGCGTCACCGTCGCCAAGGAGATCGAGCTCGAGGATCACCTCGAGAACATCGGCGCCCAGCTCCTGAAGGAGGTCGCCAGCAAGACCAACGACGTGGCCGGTGACGGCACCACCACCGCCACCGTGCTCGGTCAGGCGATCGTCCGCGAGGGCCTGAAGAACGTGGCCGCGGGCGCGAACCCCTTGGCGCTCAAGCGGGGCATCGACAAGGCGGTCGAGGCCGCGGTGGAGAAGATCAAGGCGATGGCCATCCCGGTCGAGGACCGCAAGGCCATCGAGGAGGTCGCCACCATCTCGGCCAACGACCCCGAGATCGGCAAGCTCATTGCCGACGCGATGGAGAAGGTCGGCAAGGAGGGGATCATCACTGTCGAGGAGTCCAAGGGGCTCGAGACCGAGCTCGAGTTCGTCGAGGGCTACCAGTTCGACCGGGGCTACATCTCCCCCTACTTCATCACCAACCCGGACGCGATGGAGGCGGTGCTTGAGAACCCCTACATCCTGATCGTCGAGAAGAAGATCTCCAACGTCCGGGAGCTCCTCCCCGTGCTCGAGCAGGTGGCCCAGACCGGCAAGCCCCTCCTGATCATCGCCGAGGACGTCGAGGGCGAGGCCCTTGCCACCCTGGTGGTCAACAAGCTCCGCGGCACCCTGAACGTCGCCGCGGTGAAGGCCCCCGGCTTCGGTGACCGGCGGAAGGAGATGCTCAAGGACATCGCCGCGGTCACCGGCGGCCAGGTGATCAGCGAAGAGCTCGGCATCAAGCTCGAGAACGTCACCCTCTCTATGCTCGGGCAGGCCGAGCGGGTGCGGATCACCAAGGACGAGACCACCATCGTGGGCGGTAAGGGCAAGAAGGAGGACATCGAGGCCCGGATCGCCCAGATCAAGAAGGAGCTCGAGACCACCGACTCCGAGTACGCCAAGGAGAAGCTCCAGGAGCGGCTCGCCAAGCTCGCGGGCGGCGTGGCGGTGATCCGGGTCGGCGCTGCCACCGAGACCGAGCTCAAGGAGAAGAAGCACCGCTTCGAGGACGCCCTGAACGCGACCCGCGCGGCGGTCGAGGAGGGCGTGGTCCCGGGTGGTGGCACCGCCTACCTGCGGGCGATCGGCGAGGTGGACAAGGTGATCGGTGAGCTCGAGGGCGACGAGGCTACCGGCGCCAAGATCGTCCGCCGGGCCCTGGAGGAGCCCACCCGCCAGATCGCAGAGAACGCCGGCTACGAGGGCTCGGTGGTGGTGAACCAGGTGCTCGCCGAGAGCAAGAACGAGCGCCTCGGCTTTAACGCCGCCACCGGCGAGTACGTGGACATGATCGAGGCGGGCATCATCGACCCCGCCAAGGTGACCCGGAGCGCTCTGCAGAACGCGGCCTCCATCGGCTCGATGGTGCTCACCACCGAGGCCGTGGTGGCCGAGAAGCCCGAGAAGAAGGAGCCTGCCCCCGCCGGCAGCGCTCCCGACATGGACTTCTAAGCCGCAAGGCTCGGCAGAACCCCCGGCCCGCGGGCCGGGGGTTCTTGATCGCAAACGGCGAATCGGCGGACCTAGAGTTGCTCGCGCAAGTACTTCGGAAGCTGGAATAGCGTCGCGTGTCGCTCGGGGTCATAGTAGCTAAGGTCAAGGGCGCGGGCGCGGTCCAGATTCACACGGGTGAAATCCACCGCCCCCTTCACCCCGACCAAGAAGGCCCAGGGCGAGGCGTAGCCGATCACCGGGAAGCTGTAGGCGTAGACCCGGTCGAAGACCCCGTTCATCCGCCGGTAGGCGGTGAGGAACTCGTTGGTGAAGAGGTAGACGCTCCCCGCCTGGGTGACGTAGACGCCGGGGTCTTTGAGGGCGCGGTAGGCGTCCTGGAAGAAGCCCTCCGAGAATAGCACCGCCGCCGGGCCCACGGGGTCGGTGGAGTCCACCACGATCGCGTCGAAGGCGGCCTCCTTGCCCTTCACGTAGTCGGCGCCGCTTTCGACGCGGAGCTCCGCCCGGGGCTCCTTGCCCTCGAGGACCCGCTCGAGCACCCCCTTCCCCACATTCAAAAGCTCCACCGAGACCCGGAGCACCGCCTCGTCGAGCTCGACCATCACCGCCCGCTCGACCTCGGGATGGCGGAGCACCTCGCGAAGCGCGCCCCCGTCGCCGCCGCCGATCACCAACACGTCGCGGGGATGGGGATGGGCGAGGAGGGCGGGGTGCACCAGGGGCTCGTGGTAGCTCGCCTCGCCGTCCTCGACGAGCTGGATCGTGCCGTCAAGGACGAGCATCCGCCCGAAACCCTCGGTCTCGTAAACCTCGATCGTCTGGTAGCGGCTCTTTCCCTCGAAAAGCTTCTTCCGAACCTTGAAGCCCACGCCGTAGCCCCGGGGGTACCACTCGACGAACTCCACCCTAGCCTCCTAGTACGGGAACATCACCACCGCCGCCACCGCGGCCACCGGCCGATCCTCGACCCGGGCCTCGGCCACGCCGGCGAAGAACTCGGCGAGCTCCCAGCCCCGCTGCTCGAAGCCTTCCTCCACCATCTGCCGCACCATCCGCTCGGCGTAGGCGCGGTCGCCGTGCCCGGCGTACTCGTAGATCAGCCCGCCGGCTCCGCCCGGGCGCAGCCCGACCCCGAGCGCCGCCGCGATCTGCTCCCCGGGCTCGCGGGCGGTGGCCTCGGCGTAAACGGTGGGCAGAAGCATCCCGATGGGGATTTCGGGGAGCCGCGCGATCCACTCCACGTGCGGTGGGATCACGCTAGAAAGCCGCACCAGGTTGGCGTTGCCGATGCCCATGGCGAGGAGCGCGTTGTCGAAGGCGTTCAAGGGGGTGCCGCCCTCGGCGCTCGCCGAGAGGAGGATCGCCTTGGTGGGGGTCGTCCAGCTCATACCGGCCGCCCAGTCTACACCCAACTGGCGGCGCGGGCCTTTAGGCCAATGGCCCGGTAGACCAGGCTCGCGGCGGTCATCTCGGGGTAGAAGAGCCCGGGAATCGGAGAAAGCTCCACGAAGTCGGCGCCGACCACCTCTTTCTCGAAAAACACCGCCTCAAGGAGCTCCACCGCCTGCCGGTAGCCGAGACCGCCCGGAAGCGGGGTGCCCACCGCCGGCATCTCGCCGGGGTCGAGGACGTCGAAGTCAAAACTCAGGTAGACCCGCTCGGGCAGGGCCTCGAGGATGGCCCGGGTGGGCATCCCCCGGCGGTGGATCTCGTGGGCGGGAAAGACGGGGATCCCCGCCTCGCGGGCGAAGCGGAGCGAGTCCTCGGCGTAGGCCCGCTGGCCCACCTGTACCACCGGAAGCCCGAGCTCAGCGACCCGGCGCATCACCGAGGCGTGGGAGAGCTTCGAGCCCTGCCAGGCGTCGTAGAGGTCGTCGTGGGCGTCGAGATGCAGCACGGCGAAATCCCCGAGCGCCTCGCGGTGCGCCCGCACCAGGGGCAGGGCAATCGAGTGGTCGCCGCCGAGGGCGACCAGGAACTTGCCCTTTTCCAGGTAGCCCCTCGCCGCCTCCTCGATCTCCCGGTGCGAACGGACCGCGTCCCCGGCGACGATGGGAACGGGGGGCGCCGTGAAAATCCCTGCCCGGCTCGGGTCCACCCCGAGCTCAAAATCAAAAAACTCGAGCTCGGGGCTCGCCCGAAGAATCGCCTCCGGTCCCTTCCGCGCCCCCAGCAGCCAGGAGAGCGAAAGGTCATAGGGCACCGGCAGCACGACCACCCGGGCCTGCTCCAAAGGCGTCGCATCCTCACCGAAAACCACGACCCCAGTCTACGGCGCGGCTTCACCCATCCTTCATCCCCGCTTGCGGCATTCTTCACATTACCCGGCGGAACCTGAGGCCCGAGGAGGTACCCATGAACGGAAAGGCGACGAGAAAACGCCCCTTCCAGTGGCGGGCGCTGGTGGCCCTCTTGCTCTTAGGAGCGGGCTCGCTCCTCTCGATCTCAGGCATTGTCCTCTTCCTTGCTCCCTCGGGGCGGGTGGCCAAGAGCATCGAATGGCGCCTCCTTGGCCTCGACAAGGACCAGTGGGAAGCGCTGCACACGGCGTTCGGAATCGTCTTTTTGATTCTGTTTGGCTTTCACTTGAAGTACAACTGGCGCTCCATCCTCGCCTACGCCCGGAAAAAACTCGCCGGCGCGCTCAGGCTTAGGGCCGAGCTCGTCTGGGCCACCGTCCTCACGCTGTCCCTTGCCCTGATCGCGATCTTCGACCTTCCCCCCATGCGGCAGGTCATGGCGCTCGGGGAAGGAATGACCGACTACTGGGAGCGCTGGGGCAAGGCCCACGGGTACTACGTCGCAAGCGAGGAGGAAGCCCACGAGGGAATTGACGAAGCCGAGACCGGGGGAAGGGGCTGGGGCAAGCTCACGGTGGAGGCGCTGGCCGAGGAGAAGGGGGTGAGCCTCGAGGCCGCCCTGGCCCAGCTCGCCGCCGCCGGCGTCGAGGCCCGGCCCGAAGACAACCTCCTCACTTTAAGCGGAAAAAGCGGCATCAGCCCGAGCGAGCTCGCCGCTCTGGTCGGCCCCGGGACCCCTTAGCACGGTGGTAAGGGTGCCCCGCGAGCAGGGCCTCGACGCGGTAGAGCTGCTCGAGGAGCACGAGGAGCGCGAGCTCGGGCTGCAGGGTGAGCCGGGAGAGGGCGAGCGTCCAGTCCGCCGCCCGCCGCACCGCCTCGGGGTGGCCGTCGGCCCCGCCGATCAGGTAGGCCACCCGCTTGACGCCGGAGAGCTTCCAGCGCCTTACCCGCTCGGCGAACGCCGCCGTGGTGGGAAGCTCGCCCCGCTCGTCGAGCACCACCCGGAAGGCCCCCTCGCTCGCTTTGAGTTCGTCCTCGGGGGAGGCCAGGAAGCGAAGCGTCAAGGGTGTATACCTTTGCAACCTCTTGGCATACTCCTCCACCCCGTCGCGGATGAAGCGCAGCCTTGGCTTGCCTATCGTGAAAATCTCCACTTTCATCCTCGCCGCCTCCCCCGCCCGGTATAATGTTGTGCGTAGGAGCGGTCCGTGCAGGTGTATGGGATTATCCTACGCGGCGCCGCTGCCCCGGCCCCGGTGCAGCGCACCGGGGCCTTTGCCTTCCAAGGCGCGACCCGCCGAGGGAGGCGGCCGACCCTTACCCAGGGCGGCCAAGCCCGGACGCGGTGACCCCGGTCCGGGGAAAGGGGGACGGAATGATCAAGGACACCTGGAAGTTCCAACCCTTTACCGAGGAGCCGATCCGGCTCATCGACGAAGAGGGCAACTGGATCGCGGACTTTCCCCTAGACCTGAAAGAGGAGGCCCTCAAGAAGCTCTACCGCGACATGGTGCGCGGCCGGCTGCTCGACGAGCGCTACCAGATCATCCTGCGCCAGGGGAAGACCAGCTTCGTCGCCCCTTCCTCGGGGCACGAGGCCGCCCAGGCGGGCATGGCGATGGCGATCCGCCCGGGGTTTGACTGGCTCTTCCCCTACTACCGCGACAAGACCCTGCTCGCCGCCATCGGCTACCCGGTGGAGATGCTCTACGCCCAGATGATGGCGACCCGGCTCGACCCCAACAAGGGCCGGCAGATGCCCGAGCACCCCGGGCTCAAGGAGCTGAACGTCTACACCGTCGCCTCCCCCATCGCCTCCCACGTGCCGCCGGCGGTGGGCGCGGCGATCAGCATGAAGATCCAGGGCACCGGCCAGGTGGTGATCACCACCTTCGGCGACGGCGCCACCAGCGAGGGCGACTGGCACGCCGCTCTCAACTTCGCCGGCGCCCAGGGCGCGCCCATCGTCTTCGCCGCTGAGAACAACCGCTATGCCATTAGCGTCAACTTCGAAAAGCAGTCGGGCTCGCCCCGCATCTCCGACAAAGCCCACGCCTACGGCTTCCCGGGCTACCACGTCGACGGCATGGACGTACTCGCGAGCTACTACGTGGCGAAAGAGGCGATCGAGCGGGCCCGCGAGGGGCTGGGGCCGAGCCTGGTCGAGTTCTTGGTCTACCGCTACGGCCCCCACTCCTCCGCCGACGACGACCGCGTCTACCGCAGCCGCGAGGAGGTCGAGTTCTGGAAGAAGAAGGACCCGATCCCCCGCTTCGAGCGCTTCTTGGAAAAGCGGGGGCTCTGGACGCCGGAAGAGGGCGAGCGGCTGCGGGAGGAGATCAAGGCCGAGCTCCTCGCCGCCGAGGAAAAGGCCGAGGCCGCCGGGGAGGTGCCGCCCGAGTGGATGTTCGACGACGTCTACGGCACCCCCTACTGGCTGCTTGAGGAACAGCGCCAGATCCTGCTCTCCGAGCTCTAAAGGAGGCTCCCATGGCGGTCTTGAACATCGTGCAAGCGGTGAAACGCGCCCTCGACGAGGAGATGGCCCGGGACGAACGGGTGGTCGTCCTGGGCGAGGACGTGGGCAAGCGCGGCGGCGTCTTCCTGGCCACCGAGGGGCTCTACCAGAAGTACGGCCCCGACCGGGTGATCGACACCCCGCTGGCGGAGGCGGCGATCATCGGCGCCGCGGTGGGCATGGCGGCGCACGGCCTTAGGCCGGTGGCCGAGATCCAGTTCGCCGACTACGTCTTCCCCGGCTTCGACCAGCTGGTGAGCCAGGGGGCCAAGCTCCGCTACCGCTCCGGGGGGCAGTTCTCCGCCCCGATGGTGGTGCGGATGCCCTCGGGCGGCGGGGTCAAGGGCGGGCACCACCACTCCCAGTCTCCCGAGGCCTACTTCGCCCACACCGCCGGGCTCAAGGTGGTGGTTCCCTCGACCCCGACCGACACCTTGGGGCTTTTGAAGAGCGCGATCCGGGACGACGACCCGGTGGTCTTCATGGAGCCGAAGAGGCTCTACCGGGCGATCAAGGAAGAGGTCCCGGACGAGGAGTTCACCATTCCCCTGGGCAAGGCGCGGATCCGGCGCGAGGGCAAGGACATCACCCTGATTGCCTACGGGGGCCCCACGGTCGAGGCCCTCGAAGCGGCGGAGGAGCTCGAGAAGGCCGGGGTCTCGGCCGAGGTGGTGGACCTCAGGAGCCTCGTGCCCTGGGACAAGGAGGCGGTGCTCGAGTCGGTGGCCAAGACCGGCCGGGCGCTGGTGATCGCGGAGGCGCCCCGCACCGCGAGCTTCGCGAGCGAAGTAGCGGCCACGATCATGGAGGAGCTCCTCGACCAGCTCCTCGCCCCGGTCTACCGGGTCACCGGCTTCGACACCCCCTACCCCTACGTCCCGGACCGCCAGTACATGCCCACGGTGACGCGCATTCTGAACTTCGCGAAGAAAGCGCTCGACTACTAAGGGGGAACGATGCCCAAGGAAGTCCTGCTCCCGGAGCTCGCCGAGTCGATCGTCGAGGGCGAGATCGTCAAGTGGCTGGTCGAGGAGGGCGACTACGTCAAGAAGGACCAGCCCTTGGTCGAAGTGATGACCGACAAGGTCACCGTCGAGCTCCCGAGCCCCTACGAGGGAATCCTGGTCAAGAAGCTGGTGCAAGAGGGCGACGTGGTCCCGATCCACACCCCGATCGCCCTAATCGCCGAGCCCGGCGAGGAGGGGGCTGAAGTCCCCGCCCCCGCCACCGCGGCCGCGGCCACCGCCCAAGAGGCCGCTCCCGCGGAGGACGAGGACCGGGTGCTCTTCAAGCCGGAGGAGGGGAAGCTCGAGGTCAAGAGCCCCTTCAAGGAGGCCGCCCCGGCCAAGGAGGCGCCGCCTCCTCCGCCCGCCGCCCCCAGGGCGGGCACCAACAAGTACGGCCGGGTGCTCGCGGTGCCGGCGGCCCGGAAGCTCGCCCGCGAGCTCGGGGTCGCGATCGAGGAGGTGCCCGGCTCGGGGCCGGCGGGCCGGGTGCGGGTGGAGGACGTGCGCCGCTACGCCGAGTCCCGCGCCACCGCCCCGGCCGAGGCCCCCGCGGCGGCCCGTGCTCCCGCCGGTTTCCCGCCGCCGGTCGCCTACAAAACCCCCGCCGGCTACGAGGCACTGGAAGAACGCAAGCCCTTACGGGGCCTGCGCCGGGTGATCGCCCAGCAGATGGTGGCGAGCCACCTCTACACCGTGCGCACCCTCACCGTGGACGAGCTCGACGCCACCGAGCTCGTCCGCCTGCGGGAGACGCTGAAGCCCGACGCCGAGGCCGCCGGGGTCAAGCTCTCCTACCTGCCCTTCATCTTCAAGGCGGTGGTCCAGGCGCTCAAGAAGTACCCGGTCTTGAACACCAGCCTGGACGAGGAAAAACAGGAGATCGTCTTCAAGAAGTACTACAACCTGGGGATGGCGGTGGCCACCGAAGCGGGCCTGGTGGTGCCGGTGATCAAGGACGTGGACAAGAAGACGGTCCTCGAGCTCGCCCGGGAAGCCCGCGAGCTTGCGGAAAAAGCCCGCGCCGGCAAGCTGGCCCCCGAGGACGTCACCGGCTCCACCTTCTCGATCACCAACATCGGCTCGATCGGGGCACTCTTCTCCTTCCCCATCATCAACGTCCCGGACGCCGCCATCCTCGGCGTGCACACGATCCAGGACCGCCCGGTGGTCAAGGACGGCGAGATCGTGGTGCGCAAAATGATGTACCTCTCGCTCTCCTTCGACCACCGGCTGGTGGACGGCGCCGAGGCGGCGATGTTCCTGCGCGAGGTGATCCGACTCCTGGAGTCCCCCGGACGGCTCATGCTGGAGATGCGCTAAGGCCATGAAGGAATACGACCTGATCGTCATCGGCACCGGCCCCGGCGGCTACCACGCCGCCATCCGGGCGGCCCAGCTCGGTCTCAAGACGCTGGCGGTGGAGAAAGGCGAGGTCGGCGGGGTCTGCCTGAACGTCGGCTGCATCCCCACCAAGGCCCTGCTCCACGCGGCCAAGGCGAAAAAGCTCGCCAAAGAAGCTGCCGAGTTCGGCCTCGCTTTGAAGGAGGAAGGGCTCGACCTCGAAAAACTCGCCGCCTGGCGCGACCAGGTGACGAAGAAGCTCACCGGCGGGGTCGAGTTCCTCTTCAAGGGCAACGGGGTCGATCTCGTCCGCGGCCAGGCCAAGGTCCTCTCGCCCCGGGAGGTCGAGGTGGGTGGCGAGCGCTACCGGGCCAAGCGCCTGGTGCTCGCGACCGGGAGCCGCCCGATCGAGCTTCCCGGCTTTCCCTTCGACGAGGAAAGGGTGCTTTCCTCGACCGGGGCCCTCAAGATCGAGCGCGGCATCCCGAAAAGGCTCCTCGTGCTCGGGGCGGGGGCGATCGGGCTCGAATTCGCGAGCATCTACCGCGCCTTCGGGTCCGAGGTCGTGGTGGTCGAGCTCATGGACCAGATCCTCCCGGGGGCGGACCCCGAGGCGGCGAACGTCCTCGCGCGGAACTTGAAGCGCGCAGGCATCGAGATCAAAACTCGCACCAAGGCCGAGGGCTTCGAGGAGACCGAGGAGGGCCTTAACGTACGGCTTTCCGGCCCGAAGGGCGAGGAAACCCTGACCGCCGACCGGATCCTGGTCGCGGTGGGCCGCCGGCCGAACTCCGAGGGCCTCGCCGGGCTTGGGCTCGCCCTCGACGAAAAAGGCTTCGTCGTCACTGACGAGCGGATGCAGACGAGCGTCCCCGGCGTCTTCGCCATCGGCGACCTGAGAGGCGCGCCGCTCCTCGCCCACAAGGCGATGAAGGAGGGGGTCGTCGCCGCCGAGGTGGCCGCCGGGAAACCGAGCGCTTTCGATCAGCAGATCCCCTCCGTGGTCTACACCGACCCCGAGTACGCGAGCGTCGGCATGACCGAGGCCGAGGCCATGGAAAAAGGAATCGCCGTCCAGGTGGGCAAGTTCCCCTACGCTGCGAACGGCCGCGCCCTCACCCGGCAGGAGAAGGACGGCTTCGTCAAGGTGGTGACCGACGCCGAGTACGAGGTGGTGCTCGGGGTCCAGATCGTGGGCCCGGAGGCTAGCGAGCTCATCGCCGAGGCCGCGCTCGCGGTCGAGATGGGGGCGCTCGCGGACGACCTCGAGCTCACCATCCACCCCCACCCCACCCTCTCCGAGTCCCTAATGGAAGCCGCCGCCAACGTGAACAAGGCGGCGATCCACATCCTGAACAAGTAGAACAATCGGGCCCCGGAGCGGCCAACAACCCAGCGCCCACCCCCCATTTGGGGGGTGCTCTGTTTTATCGATTGTCCGAAAATCAAGAGATGAGGCACGGCAAAGGATTTTCGCTGATCGAACTCCTAATCGTTATTGCGATCATAGCGATTATAGCGTCGTTGGCCGTCCTCTCATGGAGAAACGCACTTAAACAACAGGAGGAGGCAGCCGCCCTTCACAAGCTAGCGGGCATCTTTTGGTTGGGAACCACCCGCTCCACTAGCGAGGGTCGAGAACTGTACTTGTGCAAGCAAGGCAATACCCTAACAATCCGGCGAAAGGGGGCGTCAGTATGCGATGGCGCGGTCGTTTATGAACTGGCCCTTCCGAAGGATGTTTCGGTAGAGCTTAACGACGGACGTCTTATCCGCTTTACCCCGCCGGGGAAAATCGATTTCATTGGAGGGAACTTCCATAATCCCTTCGTTGTCACAACCGACAAGGGGAGGTATCAATACAAAATCTCTATCATCGGGGAAGTGCAGGTGACCCGTCTATGAAAAGCGGACGTGGACTCACATTAATTGAAACCCTCGTCGCGCTCTTGGTCCTGGCTATCGCGCTCAGCGCTTTAAGCTTCCTATTAATCTCCAGCGTGTCACAGAATCGCGACTCGGGAATACGAACCCAGGCGGTTCAGCTACTAAATTATTTTGGACGACGTGTGGTCGGCGCAGAAAACGCCCTACTGCCACCCGACGGAGCGTCGAAAAGCTGGTCATACGGCACCCTTTCACAAAGTTTTCCCGATCTAGCAAAGGATCCTAAGATAAATACAGACATCTTTAAGGTCCGAATCGAAAATCTCGGAACACCCAGCTGGAAGCCCCAGGGTGCCGACTTGGCTCAGTATCGAATCCGCGTCTGCTGGAAGCGCAAAGGAACGGAGGCCTGCGTCTTAGCGGAGACCATTTCCAGTGAGCCCACGGCTTCCAGCGCTGAGCCTCCCCTGCCCGGAGTGAACTAGGAGGCGAGGATGGACAAGCGCGGATTCACGCTGATTGAACTACTCGTAGCCTTAGCTGTCCTTAGTGTAGTCCTATTCATCGCCTATGGCGGAATCATAGATTTTATGCGAACACGTAGTGACCAGGATGCCATTGTCGACGTGCAACAGAAGCTGCGCCGCGTCTTAGAAGTATTTACCCAAGATTTGCGGAGCAACGTATTGGGGGCTATTAGCGACGAGCCTTACGAGTCCGGAACAGGGCAGATCTCCTTTATGCTGATCAATGGGGCAGCTGGTTACCTTGTGCTACCCCATGATTCTGGGAATAACACCAGTTTCAAGCAGGCCGCCGAAGTTAAGTTCATCACCTCACACCAACCCAACTTTGGACGATACGCCCTTATGGTAAACCAAAACGGGGTGGCTGTAATTCTCCCGGTAACCAGGGTAAACACAGTGAACAATCCCCGATGGCACCTGGTCCACGCAGGGTGTGGAAATACAATCGATTACACCCCAAACACCCTTCTCTTCGAGATCTCGGTTGTTGGATTCCGATACGATCCTGATACCCAAGAACTCATCGCATACAAGGACGGCACTGAGGAACCTCTTGCTTTTAACATCTCGGATTTCCGTATCGACTATGTTTATTACGACGACAGTACAAGCAGCGATGTCATTAACCCATCCGGTTACAACCCGGCCAATGCGCCCCCACGCAAGAGGTTCAGCACCTATACCCTGCGCAGGCTTCAAGTCACGCTAGAAGCATTCGCCACTAGCCGCGGCCGACGCTTTTCCAGGCGTTATGTGGGAGCAGTGGAGCTTCCTCAGAACCGCACGTTCACCATTAACGAGGTGGTGGAATGCCAATGAAAAAACAGGGAATAGCCCTTGTAACTGCGTTGGTGGCGGTGCTCTTACTCGCTGGTATCAGTGCACTTATCGTTACTCGGACGCTCTCAGAGCTTCGCCACAGCCGAGACGATTACAGCATCGTTCGTGCCTTAATGCTGGCTCGGGGAGGAGCAAACGCAACTGGCGCCCTAATGGCAAGCCAAGTGCGCGAAAAACTGAGGGAAGTTGTAAAACAACTTGCCGACACATCCTCGCCGTGGGCTTTTGGGGAGGATACGGGCCAAGGCTACCCTGAGCCCGCCAGCACCGCATCCGATCTGCAACAGGTTGCTGCTACGCTGCAACAGAAGGTTGATGCCATCGTTTGCACTTTTTCTCCTAAACCAGACGGCTCAACGGGAGTGGTTAGAATTCGCTTGTATTTCACGAATTCCGCATGCGGGAAACCTCTACCCAGGGGCGTGCAGCTCGGGACACCCCGTTTCGTCAGTGGCACACCCCGGACAGGTGCGGGCGCTTCCAGTTCCCAAACATACGCCTTGCCTTTCATCCTAGTTAGTGAAGGTTCCTTCGGCCCCTACCGAAGGAATATCGTGATCCAGGGCGAGTACCGGTTTGTAATCGGGCGGGCGAGCTTCGCAAAATACGCGCTTTTCACAAACGTTCATTCGCTCAGAAACGGCACAAACGTTTGGTTTACTAATCGCACGCTGTTCGATGGACCGGTCCATACCAACAACTACTTCAAGTTCTACCGGAAGCCCTGGTTTGGTGGGGAAGTAACCAGTGCGGGATGCCGGAACCCAGGTAACGAAAGATGTCTTGGCACGTTTCGCTACGGCGCTCGTTTTTACGGTGAAGGCTTCATAAAAGATGTGAACATGCAGCCTGACGCCCAACATCCTAGCTACACTAACGATTACGGAACCCACGCTCCCGAGTTCACCAACGGTGTAGATTGGCGCGCGAGCTTCATCCCGCTACCGATTAACAACAACATCCAAAAGCAGGCTGCAAAGAGCATGGGCCTTTACTTTCCGCGTACGATATCTGACCTCAAACTATACACCGGTGTCCAAGACAACGTGAAATACCAGTACATTATTGTCAAAACTTACAATTCGAGGGGGAAGCAAGTTACGCGCAAATATCGGTACTCGCAAGGCGGATTCTTGGAGCGTTGGAACCCAAGACTCAAGAAGTGGATGCCCGTCCTCAAAAATGGACAGCCCTACGTGTTCAACGGTGTTATTTTCACTGAGAAGGGCATCCAAAGTGTACACGGACCGAGCCGCAGTAACCCCGAGGACCCAGCCACAGCCGGCCCGGCCTTGGCCGACTTCGCGGCGATCACGATCGCCGCAAGCAACACGATACGCATAACCGGAGATCTGAAGTACGAGAACCCTCCCTGCAGCGATGCCCCGCGCCGCGATGCCGATGGAAACGTTATTCCCGCCAAGTGTGACAACCTGAGTGCGAAAAACGTTCTGGGCGTTTACAGCCAAAACGGCGATGTGTTGATTGGACGAAACGCGCCTGTCGATATTCACATCGATGGCGTTCTAATGTCCGCTAGGGGCGTAGTACAAGTTGAAGATTTCAGGTGGATACAACCGAAAGGACACGTTTACCTTACAGGTGGCATTATCGAGTACTACTACGGTGCTTTTGGAACGTTTAATGCGGAAACAGGTCGATTTGTTAGTGGCTACGGCAGGAAATTTACCTACGACAAGCGAATGGCTTTGGGCTTGGCGCCTCCCTTCTTCCCCACCACGTCGCTCGACGACGTGACCAGCGTCACGCTCTTTAGTTACGGGCAGCGTGAGCAGGTTTACTAGGGAAGAAGTTTTCCCGGGTTCAAAAGCCCCGCGGGGTCGAAGGCGCGCTTCAGGGCGCGGAAGGCCTCGAGGGTCGCCTCGTCCACCGCTTCCGCCAAGAACGCCCGCTTCAAAAGCCCCACCCCGTGCTCCCCGGTGATCACGCCGCCGGCCTCGAGGGCGACCCGGGCGATCGCGTGGGCGAGCTCGTGGACCCGCGCCACGTCGTCCCCGGGCCCGTAGAGGATGTTGGGGTGGAGGTTGCCGTCGCCGATGTGGCCGAACTGCACCAGGGGAAAGCCAAAGGCCTCGCCGAGGTCCCGGATCTTGTGGACCACCTCGACGAGCTTCGAGCGGGGCACGGCGATGTCCTCGTTCAGCTTGTAGGGCTTGATCCGCCCGAGGGCGGGGCTCACCGCCCGCCGGGCCTGCCAGAGCCGGTCGGCCTCGGCGGCGTCCCTGGCCCTTTGGATCCGGGCCCCGTGGGCGGCGAAGGCGTCGGCGACGAGCTCGAGCTCCTCCTCCACCAGCGCCTCGTCGTCGCCATCGGTGTCCACGAGGAGCATCGCCCCCGCCCCGGTGTCCAGCCCATAGCCAAACGCCGCCTCCACCGCCCGGATGCAGCCCTGGTCCAAAAACTCGAGCTTCGCCGGCATCGCCCCCCACCGGATCGCCTCGAAGGCGGCAGCGGCCGCGTCCTCGACGCGCTCGAAGAAGGCGGCCAGGGTGCGGGTGTGGCGCGGAAGGGGCTCAAGGCGCAGGGTGACCTCGGTGAAGACCACGAGCGTCCCCTCGCTCCCCACGAGCAGGCCGAGCACGTCGTGAGCCGCGCGTCCCGGGATCTCGTGCACCCGGCCCTCCGCGTCCACCACCTGGGCGGCGACCACGTAGTCCCCGGTGACCCCCTTTTTGAAGCACTGGGGGCCACCGGCGTTTTCCGCCAGATTGCCGCCGATCGTGCTCATCTTGAAGCTGGCGGGATCGGGCGGGTAGTAAAGCCCAAAGGGCTTCGCCCGCTCGCTCACCCAGGCGGTGACCACCCCCACCTGGGCCCGGGCGAGCCGGGCCTTGGGGTCGATCTCGAGCCGGGTCATGCGGTTCGTCGCGAGGACGATCCCCTCCTCGGTAGGCACCGCCCCGCCGGAGAGCCCGCTCGCGGCCCCGCGGACGAAGAGGGGAAGCCCCGCCTCCCGGGCAAAACGCACCACCCGGACCACCTCCTTGGTGGTCTCGGGGTAGACCACGGCGAGGGGAATCTTCCCCTCGGTGATCGCGTCATAGCGGTGGAGCACGCGGTCGGCGAGGTCGAGCTTGACCTTCGCCTCTCCTAGTTCGGCGGCCAGGGCCCTGAGGTTCGGCATCTCCTGATAGTCTAGCGGCATGCGGTACTGGCTGGTGAAATCCGAGCCCGGCGAGTATTCGATCCGCGACTTCGAGGCGGAAAAGCGCGCGGTCTGGGACGGGGTGCGCAACTACCAGGCGCGGAACTTCCTCAAGGAGATGGAGGAAGGCGACCTCGTGCTCTTCTACCACTCGAACGCGAAGCCCCCGGGAGTGGTGGGGCTCGCCCGGGTGGCGCGGGCGCGGGTCCCTGATCCCACCCAGTTCGACCCCGAATCCAAGTACTACGATCCCAAAAGCACCCCGGAGAATCCGCGCTGGATCACGGTGGAGCTCGAGCACCTCGAAACCTTCCCCCGCATGATTCCAATCGAAGAGCTAAGGGCCCGCTTCTCCCCCGAGGAACTCCTGCTCCTGAGGCGGGGAAACCGCCTCTCGGTCATGCCGGTGCCCAAGGCGGTCTTCGAGGAGATCGTGCGGCTCGCGAGGTCGAAGTGAGGCCCGTGGTCATCGCCCACCGCGGGGCACGAAGCCTCGCCCCCGAGAACACCCTGGCAGCCGCGAGGAAGGCCTCCGAACTCGGCGCCGACCTCTGGGAGACCGACGTCGGTGTGAGCAAGGACGGCGTCCTCATCCTGATGCACGACGACAGCCTAGAGCGCACCACCGACGCGCCCGCCCGCTTCCCCGAGGCCGCCCCCTGGACCTTCACCACCTTCGAGCTGGAAGCGCTCCGCTCCCTCGACGCCGGAAGCTGGTTCCACGAGACCGACCCCTTCGGCGAGGTAGCCGCCGGCCACGTCCACGAAGACTACCGGGGCGAGCGGATTCCCACCGTCAGGGAGGCGCTTCTCCTCACCCGGGAGCTCGGCTGGCGGGTCAACCTCGAGCTCAAGCGCCAGCCCCCGCCGATGGACACCTTCCCCATCCTCGAGGCCACCCTGGAGGAGATCCGCGCGCTCGGCATGGGGCCGGACGCGGTGGTGCTCTCCTCCTTCGACCTCGACCTCATGCGAAGGGCAAGAAGGCTCGCCCCCGAGTTCCGGGTGCAGGCGGTGCTCGGCTTTCACCGCGACCGCCCAATCGACTGGGACGCAGCCCGCGACTTCGACGAGCTGAATCCTCGGGCCACCCTCACCCCTCCGGAGAAGGTCCGGGCGCTCGCCCAGGCGGGCAAGCGGGTCTACCCCTGGACGGTCAACGACCCCGAGGAGGCCCTCCGCTACTTCGAGGCGGGCGCGGCCGGGGTCTTCACCGACTACCCCCAGCGGATCGTGCCGCTTTTGCGTTAGGGTGAGCCCATGCCTAGGCTGCTCATCGTCAACGGCTACCCCCGGGCGAGCCGGGAGAACTTCGCGCGCCAGGGGGTGACCCACCCCCACGTGCTCTACCAGCGCCTCCTTGAGCGCCACCTGCCGGGCGCCGAGGCCGAGGTCTTCTTCGTCGCCGACCCCGAAAACCCCCTGCCCGAGGGCGCGGAGCTTGCGCGCTTCTCGGCGGTCATCTGGACCGGCTCGGACCAGACGATCTACCAGACGAACAGGCCCGAGGTCGCCCGCCAGATCGCGCTAGCGAAGCGAATCCTGGCGCTCGGGATCCCCCAGTTCGGGAGCTGCTGGGGCGCCCAGATGGCGGCGGTGACCGCGGGCGGCGAGGTGGCGAAGAACCCGAAGGGCCGCGAGTGGGGCTTCGCCAAGGACCTCACCCTCACCGAGGCGGGCAAGGACCACCCCCTCACCGAGGGCAAGCCCGAGCGCTACCAGGGCTTCGAGATGCACCTCGACGAGGTCACCCGCCTCCCCGAGACCGCCACCCTGCTCGCCACCGGCGGCCACACCCGGGTGCAGGCGATCGCGGTGGAGACCGAGACCGGGAGTTTTTGGGCCACCCAGTACCACCCCGAGTACGACCCGCTGGAGTACGCGAAGCTCCTCGCCGCCCGCAAGGCGGCAATGGTCAAGGAGGGCTTTTTCCCAAGCGAGGAGGCGGTGCTCGCCTACGCCAAAGACCTCGAGGCCCTCCACGAGCGGCCCTTCGACCGGGCGCTCAGGAGAAAGCTCGGAGCCGACGAAACCCTCCTCGACCCCGCGATCCGCGAGCGGGAGTTCAAGAACTGGATCACTTACCGGGTGCTTCCCCGCCTTTGAGCCCTTCCCAAACCACCTGGGAGAGGTGCTTCACCTCGACCCGGGGCCCGAACTTCCGGGCGCCAAGGTCGAGCTGAAGCAGGCAGCCCGGGTTTTCCACCGTGAGCACCTGGGCGCCGGTGGCCCGCACCGAGGCCATCTTCTTCTCGAGGATCTTCATCGAGGTCTCGGTGTGGGTGAGGTTATACACCCCGGCGGAGCCGCAGCAGTCGGTGCTCCCCTCCATCGGGTGGTAGTCGGTGGCGAAGGTGAGGATGCGCTCGGGCTCGTCCTTGATCCCCTGCGCGTGGCAGGCGTGGCAGGCGTGCTGGTGGGTGGTGGAAAAGGGGAAGCGGACGTCGCCGGGTAGACCCACCTCGTCCAGGAACTCGGAGAAAAGCCGCACCCTTTTCGCCACCCGCTCCGCCTTCGGGCCGTAGACCGGGTCGGCTTGGAAGTGCTCGGCGTACTTCTTGAGCTCGGCGGCGCAGGCGGCGCAGTCGGTAACGATGTAGTCGGCCTCGAGCTCAGCGTAAAAGTCGAGGTTCGTCTTGGCCAGCCGCTCGTAGCCCAAAAGGTCGCCCTCCTCGATGTGGGGCGCCCCGCAGCAGGTGGTCTCGCGTGGGATGACCACCTCGAACCCCGCCGCCCGCAGCACCTTCACCGTCGCCTCGCTGGCCTCGGAGAAGACCAAGTTCATCACGCAGCCGAGGAAGAAGGCGACCCGGCCCCTGGCCGGGGTCTCGGGCGCAAGCCTCTTCGGCCCGGTGAGCCGGAGGGCGAGCCGGACCGGCTTTTCCGGGAGCAGGCTCTCGGCGAAGGCGAGCTTTTTAAGGCCGAGCCGCTCCAGAATCCGCGTCCTCCGCACCAGGCGCTGAAGCCCCGAGCGCTGGTAAAAGACGAGGAAGAGGTTGGCGAGGTCGATGAGCAGGGGGTAGTGGAAAAAGCGAAGCGCGAGGGCGGTGAGGGTGTCCTTCGGCTTGCCCCCTTGCAGGGCCACCCGGGCGTCGAGGGCGGCCTCGCCCGGCTTCACGCCGTTCGGGCAAACGCTCTGGCAGGCCCGGCAGTCCAGGCAGTCGTAGGCGGCCTCGAGCACCAGCGCCTTCTCGGTCTCGGGCACGAGCCCCTTTGCGTAGTCGGCGTAAAGCAACACCCGCCCCCTCGGCCCCTGGATCTCCTCGTGGAAGAGGTTGTAGGTGGGACAGACCGAGGTGCAAAGCCCGCACCGCACGCAGATCTCGGCGTCAGCGATCAGGCGGTCGAGGTTCACGAGAAAAGCTTAGCAGTACGTGGTACGTGGTGCGAAGTGCGTAGCAAGGCCCTCTAACCACGCACCACGCACTACGTACTACGCACTAAGTGATCTTCCCATGACAATGCTTGTACTTCTTCCCGCTCCCGCACCAGCACGGGTCGTTGGGGCCGAGCTTCTTCTCCTTCCTGATGGGCTTGGGCTTTGTCCGCTTGCCCTTGGGCTCAGGCTGCTGGGGCTCCCCGGCCTGGGCGGCGGCGCCCGTCTTCTTGGGCACCGGCACGTAGACCTGGGGCTTCGGCGGCTCGGCCTCGACCTGCAGGCGGAAGAGAAACTTGGTCGCCTCCGACTTGATGAAGGCGATCATCTCGTTGAAAAGCCGCGTGGCCTCGAACTTGTACTCCTGGAAGGGGTCCTTTTGGGCGTACGAGCGAAGCCCGATCCCCTGGCGGAGCACGTCGAGGTTATGGAGGTGCTCCTTCCAGGCCGAGTCCACGATGGAGAGGATCACGAAGCGCTCCACCGCCCGCATCACCGGCGGGGTGAGCTCCTCCTCGCGTTTTTCGTAGGCCTCGAGGGCGTATTTGACGACCTCCTCCACCGCCGCCTCGGCCTTTAGGTCGCGGAGCTTTTCGAAGTCAAAGGCCTCAAACGCGGGGACGAAGTCAACGAGGGCGGTCCTGAGCCCGGCGAGGTCCCAGTCCTCGGGGTGAATCTGGGGATTGATGAAGTTCTCGGCGAGCCCCGCCACCGTGTCCTCGACCATGGCGAGGGCGGCCTCCTTGACCTCCTCGTCCTTGCCGAGAAGGACTTTCCGGCGCTGGGCGTAGATGACCTCGCGCTGGCGGGCCATCACGTCGTCGAACTGAAGGAGCTGCTTGCGGATCGCGAAGTTCCGGTCCTCGACCCGGCGCTGGGCCCGCTCGATGGCGTTCGTCACCATCTTGTGCTCGATCGGCTCGGAGTCATCGAACCCCATGCGATCGAGCATCGCCACCACCCGGTCGGAGGCGAAAAGCCGCATCAGGTCGTCGTCGAAGGAGACGTAGAAGCGGCTCGAGCCCGGGTCCCCCTGCCGGCCCGAGCGCCCCCGGAGCTGGTTGTCGATGCGGCGGGACTCGTGGCGCTCGGTACCGATGATGTGAAGCCCCCCGAGCTCCTTGACGCGCTTCTCGTCCTCCTCGACCTCGCGCTTGATCTTCTTGATCTCCTCGATCAGCTCCTCGGGGATCCCGAGCTTCTCGGCGAGCGCCCTCGCCTCGTCCTCCTTTTCCATGAGGAGCTTCTTGACGAAGAGCTCGACCTCCCACTCGTAGCGGTTGAAGCCGTGCTTCTCGAGGAGGCCCGCGGCCAGGTACTCGGCGTTGCCGCCGAGCTTGATGTCGGTGCCGCGGCCGGCCATGTTGGTGGCGATGGTGACGGTCTTGGAGCGGCCCGCCTGGGCGACGATCTCGGCTTCCTTCTCGTGGTACTTGGCGTTCAGGACCTGGTGGGGGATCCCTTTTCGGATCGTGCCCAGGGTGTGCACCGCCCGCTTGAAGTTCTCCCAGGCGTAGGCCAGGTTGCCCTTCGCCCCCTCGAAGAGGGGGTCAAAGCGCGCGAGATCCTCGTCCTTGAGGCCCGCCGGGCGCTTCAGGAGCTTTTTCAGCTCGTCCCACTCGCCCCCGGACTTGTTCTTGAGCTCCTTTTTGAGGGCCTCGACCCGCTGCTCGAGCCGAGGCAGGTAGTGCCGGGGCTCTTTGAGCATCGCGGAGAGGCGCTCGGACTTCTCGATCGAGATCGTGCCCACGAGCACCGGCTGGCCCCGCTCGTACTTCTCGGCGATCTCCTCCACCACCGCCAGGAACTTGCCCCGCTCGGTGCGGTAGACCTGGTCGGGGTAGTCCACGCGGATGACCGGCTTGTTGGTGGGGACGACGATCACGTCCATCCCGTAGATCTCCTGGAACTCCTTCTCCTCGGTCTTGGCGGTGCCGGTCATGCCCGCGGTCTTGTCGTAGAGGCGGAAGAAGTTCTGGTAGGTGATGGTGGCGAGGGTCTGGTTCTCCCGCTCGATCTTGACGCCTTCCTTGGCCTCGATCGCCTGGTGGAGCCCCTCGCCGTAGCGCCGGCCCGGCATCAGGCGGCCGGTGAACTCGTCGACGATGATCACCTGGCCGTCCTTGACGATGTAGTCGCGGTCCCGGAAGTAGAGCTCCTTGGCCCGGATCGCCTGGATCAGCATGTGGGCGATCTCCATGTTCTCCGGGCTGAAAAGCCCCTTGATGCCGAGGAGCCGCTCCGCCTTCTCGATGCCGCGCTCGGTGAGCTGGACGTGCTTCTGCTTTTCGTCGATGGTGTAGTCGCCGGTGGGTTCCTTGTCCTTCTCGCCGGGCTCGGGCATCTCGCCGCGCTCGAGCTTTTTGGCGATCTCCGCCATCTTGTAGTAGAGGTCGGTGGCCTTCTCGGCGGGCCCGGAGATGATGAGGGGCGTGCGGGCCTCGTCAATCAGGATCGAGTCCACCTCGTCGACGATCGCGTAATGCAGCGGGTGGTCGTGGCGGAGCACCAGCTGGTCCGGCGAGAGCGCCATGTTGTCGCGGAGGTAATCGAAGCCGAGCTCGGAGTTGGTGACGTAGGTGACGTCGGCGAGGTAGGCGGCGCGGCGCTCGGGGGGCGGGGTGTCGTGCTGGATCGCCGCCACCTTCAGCCCGAGCCCCCGGTAGACCGGACCCATCCACTCGGCGTCGCGCCGGGCCAGGTAGTCGTTCACCGTGACCAGGTGCACGCCCTTGCCGGATAGGGCGTTTAGGGCCACCGCCAGGGTGGCGACCAGGGTCTTGCCCTCGCCAGTCTTCATCTCGGCGATCCGGCCCTCGTGGAGCACGGCGCCGCCGATCAGCTGCACGTCGAAGTGGCGCATCCCGAGGTAGCGCTTCGCCGACTCGCGGGTGAGGGCGAAGACCCGGGGAAGGAGCTCGTCCAGGGACTTACCGCCCTCCTGGTGCTCGCGGCGGAGTTTTGCGTACTCGGCGGCGAGATCCTCGATCTTCTCGATCTCGGGCTCGAGCGCATTCACCGGCTCGACCACGGTCCGGTAGTAGCGCTGGATCTCGCGCTCGTTGTTGTCGAAGATTTTCCTGAGGATTCCCAGCATAAGTCTCGCCTATTCTACGTCCAAAGCGTGAGAAGCCTCGGCCAAGGGGGCGTAGGGTTTGGCCTCCAAGGTCCATGGAGAGGGCGGCTCGCCGCGGCGGATGCGCTTTAGCGCCGCGAGCGCCACCATCGCGCCGTTGTCGGTGGCGAGCTCAGGGGGCGGGAGGAAAAGCTCGAGCCCGGTCTCCTCCAGCCGCCGCCTGAGCCGCTCGTTCGCCGCCACCCCGCCGGCGACCACCACCCTCTTCCGGCCAAGCGCCCGCGCCGCCCGGCTCACGGTGTCCACCAGGCTCTCCACCACCACCCGCTCGAAGCTCGCCGCCAGGTCCTCTTTCTTGTAGCCCTTTTCCAGAAACCGGGCGGCCGCGGTCTTGAGGCCGGAAAAGCTGAAGTCGTACCCCTTTTGCCCCTTCATAGGGACGGGAAAGGGAACCGCCCGGTCGTCCCCCTTCTTCGCGAGCTCCGCGATCCTCGGGCCCCCGGGGTAGCCGAGGCCGAGGAGCCGCGCCACCTTGTCGAAGGCCTCGCCGGCGGCGTCGTCGCGGGTGGCGCCGAGGAGGCGATATTCCCCCTCTTTGGGCACGTCGAAGAGGTGGGTGTGGCCACCGGAGGCGAGGAGCGCGAGGTAGGGGGGCTCGACCGCGCCCGCCGCCGCCAGGTGGGCCTCGAGGTGGTGGATCCCGTAAAAGGGCACGCCAAGCCCAAGGGCCAGCCCCTTCGCGTAGGAGAGCCCGACGAGAAGCGGCCCCACCAGCCCGGGCCCGTAGGTGGCGGCGACCAGGTCGAGGTCCTTGGGCCCGATCCCGGCCTCCTCCAGGGCCCGCGCCACCAAGCGGTCGATCACCCGGGTGTGCTCGCGGGAGGCGTACTCCGGGACCACCCCGCCGAACTCGGCGTGGAGCGCGGTCTGGGAGGCGACCACGTTGGCGAGCACCTCGCCGTCACGGGCGACGCCAACCCCGGTGTCGTCGCAGGAGGTATCGATGCCGAGGGCAATCACCGGCCTTACACTTTACCAAACGAAAGTGCTAGGGTAAAGGACCGATGGAGCTTGCCGACTACCACCGCGTCCGGCCAGTGCCCACCCCCTACGGCCCCCTCTTCGTCAAGGCCGGCGCCCGGGGCTTTCCCGACCCCCGCTACGAACTCCTCGCCCGGGTCGCCGAGCTCACCCAAGGCGCCCGCGTCCTCGACTTAAACCCCGGGGTCGGGCTCGCGAGCTGGCAGGCGGCCCGGAGCGGGGCGCGGGTGGTCGCCCTGGAACCGAGCCGCGCCGCCTTCCGGGTGCTTTCCGAAAACGCAAGGGTCCAGGGTTTCGAGGCCCGCCTCGGGCTCCCCTGGGAGGCCGAGGCCGAAGCCTACGACGCCGTGCTCCTGATGCTTCCCGCCGAGCGGGGCACCCGCTACGTGGAGGCCTCGCTCGCCGCCGCCGGACGGGCCTTGAAGCCGGGCGGGCTCCTTTGGATCGCGGGCAGCAAGAAAAAGGGCTTTGAACGCTACTTCAAGACCGCCAAGCACTGGATCGGCTACGGGCTGGTCGAGGAGCGGGAGGGGCCCTACCGGGTCGCCGTCTTGGAAAAGGAACGGACCCCCGAGCTCCCGCCCCTTTGGGAGGCGTTCGAGGCCGAGCTCTGGGGGCGGCGCTTTACCTTTCGCACCCTCCCCGGGGTCTTCTCCGAGGGCCGGGTAGACCCCGCGAGCGAGCTCCTGCTCGAAGCGCTCAATGAGTCCAAAAAGGGCGCGCCCGTCCTCGACCTCGGCGCGGGCTACGGGGCCCTCGCCCTCCCCCTTGCCGCTCGGGGCGCCCGGGTGACCGCCCTCGAGGACGACCTCGCCTCGGTGCGCGCGCTCGAAGCGAGCGCGGCGGAAAACCGCCTCGAGGTGGACGCGCGACACTCCGACGTCGACGAGGCCTTGACCGAGGGCGAACGATTCGCTATCGTGGTAACGAACCCCCCTTTTCACGTTGGGGGGAGTGTCATCTTGGACGTGGCGAAGGCGTTCGTGTACGCGGCCTACCGGTACCTGGAAAAAGGCGGAAGGTTCTACCTGGTGGCCAATCCCTTTCTAAAGTACGAGCCCCTGATCGAAAGTGTCTTCGGCAACGTGGAGACGGTCCGCGCGGATCGCTACAAGGTCCTCGCGGCCACCCGCTAGGGGGGAATCGATGGGCGAGAAGGAAAGCGCCATGGAGACCAGCGTGCTCGAAAACAAGACGGTTCAGAAACTCCTCAAGAAAGGCAAGAAGGCCGGCACCCTCTCCGAGGAAGAGGTGCGGGCGGCGATGGAAGAGGCAATGCCCGAGCTCGGGGAGGAGGCCTTCGAGGAGTCCTTCGAGGAGGTGCTCGACTACCTCGAGGGCGAGGGGGTGGACGTCGTCCCCGAGGAGGACGCCGAGGCCCTCGCGCTGAACGAGGAAGAGGAGGAGGTCCTCCCCACCCGGGTCTCGACCTCGGACCCGGTCCGCCAGTACCTCCACGAGATCGGCCAGGTCCCCCTCCTGACCTTGGAGGAGGAGGTGGACCTCGCCCGCCGGGTGGAGGAGGGCGAGGCCGCGATCCAAAAACTCGCCGAGTTCACCGGCCTCGACCCCGACACCATCCGCGAGGTGATCCGCGCCCAGGTGCGCCACGGCGGGCGGGTGCCCCACATCCCGGGCGTGGACAAGCCGGTGGACGAGAAGCTCATCGAGGAGGTGGACAAGAAACTCCGCTCCCTCCCCAAGGACAAGAAGAAGTACCTCCACATCGCCCGGGACGGCGAGCTCGCCCGCATCCACCTGATCGAGGCAAACCTCCGCCTCGTGGTCTCGATCGCCAAGAAGTACACTGGCCGGGGGCTTTCCTTCCTAGACCTGATCCAGGAGGGGAACCAGGGCCTGATCCGGGCGGTGGAGAAGTTCGAGTACCGCCGGCGCTTCAAGTTCTCCACCTACGCCACCTGGTGGATCCGGCAGGCGATCAACCGGGCGATCGCCGACCAGGCCCGCACCATCCGGATCCCGGTGCACATGGTGGAGACGATCAACAAGCTCACCCGCACCGCCCGCCAGCTGCAGCAAGAGCTCGGCCGCGAGCCCACCTACGAGGAGATCGCCGAGGCGATGGGCCCCGGGTGGGACGCGAAGAAGGTCGAGGAGACCTTCAAGATCGCCCAGGAGCCGGTCTCCCTCGAGACCCCGATCGGCGACGAGAAGGACTCGTTCTACGGCGACTTCATCCCCGACGAGCACCTGCCCTCGCCGGTGGACACCGCCGCCCAGAGCCTGCTCTCCGAGGAGCTCGAGAAGGCGCTCTCCAAGCTCTCCGAACGGGAGGCGATGGTCTTGAAGCTCCGGAAGGGCCTGATCGACGGCCGGGAGCACACCCTCGAGGAGGTGGGCGCCTACTTCGGCGTCACCCGCGAGCGGATCCGCCAGATCGAGAACAAGGCGCTCCGCAAGCTCAAGTACCACGAGTCCCGTACCCGCAAACTCCGGGACTTCCTGGACTAACCCCGCGCTCCTTCGGATCCCCGGGGCCTGCCCCCGGGGTCCTTTTTGACCCATCCCCCGCCCGGGGAGGGGGTAGGATAGGGCTTAGATGGAATTCGTTACCGAATACGGCCGGGTTCCGGTCCGCTACACCGAGGGCGAGGGGCAGGGCCTGGTGCTGGTGTTTCCCGGACTGAACTACCCCCCGGACTACCCGCTCCTCTACTACACGCGGAAATCCGCCCTTTACCTGGGCTTTGGCGTGCTCGAGGCCGCCTACGACCTCCACCCCCTGCCCCGGCCGAACCGGGGAAGGCTGCTCGAGGAGCTCGCCCACACCGCCCTTTCCTGGGCGGCGGAGCGGGCGCCCCGGGTGGTGCTGGTAGGCAAGTCGGTGGGTACCCTGGTGCTGGCGCTTGCGCCGCTCGGCGAGCTCGAAAAGCCCTGGGCCCGGGTCTGGCTCACGCCCCTGCTCAACCAAAAGGCGGTGCAAAACGCCCTTTCCCGCGAGCGGAGGGGGCTCGCGGTCGCCGGCAGCGAGGACCCCTACGCCCCGCGGGAGATCTGGGACGGGCTCGAATCCCTGGGGCTTAAGAAGCTCTGGCTCGAGGGCGCCGACCACCGGCTGGAAAGCCCCGACCCCGTCGCCTCGGCCCAGTACCTCGCCCGCTACGCCGAGGAGCTCCTCGTCTTCCTGCAGGCGGCCTTCGCTTAGCGGGAGAGGGTGACGAGCCCCAGGCGGATGGGGCCGGTGGTGGTGAGCAGGTCCCCGGCCACCACCGCCGCCACCACCTTTTCCCCGCGGTGGGCCTCGGCGAATTGCACCAGCTCGCGGTCGGGAATGCGGGCGTTCGCGAGGTGGTGGGCAGGCACCCCGAGGCCAAGAAGCCGCTCCTCCGCCTCCCGGCGCAAGCGGACCAGGGTCTCGAGCGCCCGGCCGGGGTCCGGGGGAAGCTCGGCCTTGGCGATCACCTCGCCGGGCTCGAAAAGCGGACGCGAGGGGATGAACCGCGCGCGGGCCCGGAGCCGCCCGTCCGGACCCACCCCCTCGACCACCACCAGGATCAGGCCCGGGCCCTGCCAGTCCCGGGTCTCGGCGACCACCGGGGCGAGCGGCGGAAGCCCCATGATCTTCGCCCGGCTCTGGGCCTGGCGCACCGCCCGGCGGAACTCGGCCTCGGGGTCCTCGTCGTAGCTGAGGAAAACCTCGGCCAGGACCTCGCCCTCGACCACCTGGGAGAACCCCTCGACGATCTGGCTTCCCTTGCGGACGAGCTCGGCCACCTGCCCCTTGAGGCGGGCGGCTTCGAGCCGGCTCTCGTCGAGCAGGCGGGCGAGGGCCTCGTTTTCGTTCTTGAGGGCGGCGTTGCGTTTTTCGAGCTCGCTCCTGAGGGCGTTCAGCTCAGCGAGGTCGCCCTGGAGGGTGCGGTAGCGGCGCTCGAGCTCGAGCACCTCCGCCGCGAGCCGGCTCTGGGTGGCCTTGAGCTCGGCCAGCGCGTCCATCGCCCGCTTCGCCCGGCGCTCGGCCTCGTCGCGGGCGGCCTTGAGGCTCTTGAGTTCCTCCTTGAGGGCGCGTTCCTTCGCCTCGAGCTCCGCGAGCTTTTGCTGCGCCGCCTGGGCCTCGGCCTCGAGCTGCTTCAGGCGCGCGCTCCGCTCGGCGAGCGCCTCCTTGGCCCGGGCGAGCTCCTCTTCAAGCGCCTTTCGCTCCTCTTCCAGGCGCCGAAGGCGGGCCTCGTTCGCCTGAAGCCGCTCAGAGAGCTCCCGCTCCCGCGCCCGGAGCCGCTCCTCCTCGGCGAACGCCCGGGCCGCCTGGGCCTTCAGGTTCTCCACCTGTTCGGCAAGGCGCGCCCGCTCGGCGAGGAGCTCGCTCCGCTGGGAGAGGAGCGCGTCCCGCTCCTGGCGGACCTTTTCCGCCTCCAGGATGGTCTCCCGGGCGCCCCGCACCAGCAGCATGAAGGCGGCGAAGACCACGAGGGCGACGATCATCCCCGAGAGCACGGCGACCAAGAGCCCGGTAGTCCGGGGCCGGAGCCCGAAAAGCCGCACGTGCCGCCGGCCCACCCGGCGCCCGATCACGTCCCCGGCGTAGGCGATCAGCCCGCCGAGCAGGACCAGAAAGAGGACGATCGCCCAGAGGCTCATCAGAGCTCGAACTCATCCCCCAGGTAGTAGGTCCGGGCCCCGGTGTCGCGGGCGAACTCGTCGGGGGTGCCGTGGAAGACCACCTGGCCGTCGTACATCAGGTAGACCCGGTCGGTGATCGCGAGCGTCTCCCGCACCGAGTGGTCGGTGATGAAGATCCCGACGCCGCGGCGGGCCCTGAGCTCCTCGATCAGGCGCTGGATCTCGCGGACGCTCTTGGGGTCCACCCCGGTGAAGGGCTCGTCGAGGAGGATGAAGTCGGGGTCGGTGGTCAGCGCCCGGGCGATCTCCAGCCGGCGGCGCTCGCCGCCCGAGAGGGTGTAGGCGTACTTGTCCTTGAGCTTGGTGAGCCCGAACTCGTCGAGGAGCTCGAGCGCGATCTCGAGCCGCTGCTTCTTGGGAAGCGGGCGGTGCTCGAGGATCGCGAGCAGGTTCTCGAGGGCGGTCATCCGCCGGAAGGCCGAGGGCTCTTGAGGGAGGTAGCCGAGCCCCATCCGCGCCCGCTTGTACATGGGAAGCCGGCTCACGTCCTGCCCCCGGAGCTCGATCCTCCCGGCGTTCGGCCGGATGAAGCCCACCACCATGTAGAAGGTGGTGGTCTTTCCCGCCCCGTTGGGGCCGAAGAGGGCGACGATCTCGCCCCGGCCGAGCTCGAGGTCTACCCCCCGCACCACCTCGCGCCGGCCGTAGCGCTTCTTTAGCCCCCGCGCAAGAAGGCGCGCCCTTCGCGCCTCGTCCACCAGGCTCGCGGCACTCACAAGCCCGAGGCTAGCACGGCGGGCTTAGCCGGGCATGAGCTAGGCTAAGGACGTGCGGACGCTGGGCTGGATCCTGATCGTGCTGGGCCTCCTTCTGCTCTGGCCCCTCGGAGGCCTGGTGGGGCTTTTCGCAGGGCTTTTGCTCCTCGTCCTCGCCCTGGTCCTCGCCCCCTTGGCGCTCGTGCTCGCGGTCTTGCTCCTGCCGCTCGTGCTGGTGCTGGCGCTGGGGGCGGCGCTCGTCAAGATCCTCTGGCCCGTGCTCCTCATCGCCGCCGGGATCTGGCTTTTGTTCCGGGAGAGGGGAGACGATGCGGATTAGGCTCGCGCTCGGGGGCGGCGGCGTCCGCGGGTTTTTCCACCTCGGGCTGCTTCAAACCCTCGAGGAAGCCGGCGTCCGGGTCACCGCCCTCGCGGGCTCCTCGGCCGGGGCGCTGGCGGCCGCGGCCTACGCCTTCGGGCTCCCCCTCCGCCCCGAGCCCATCCTCGAGACCACCCACGACCCCGAGCTACTCCGCCTGGCCAAAAGCGGCAAGCTCCAAAGCGGGCTCCTCTTTCTAAAAAGCCTCCGGCGGCCGGCCCTCGCGGACCCCGAGCGCTACCGGCAGGGGCTCACCCGGCTCTTCGGCGACGCCCGCATCGAAGACGCCCGCGTCCCCCTTCGCATCGCCGCCGCCGACCTGGTCACCGGCGAGCTCGTGGTCCTGGACCGGGGCCCGGTGGTGGACGCGGTGCTCGCCTCCGGAAGTATCCCCGGGATCTTTCCCCCGAGGCCGCTCGGCTCCCGGCTCCTGGTGGACGGGGACGTGGCCGAGAAGGTGCCCGTGAGCGCCGTCGCCGACCTGGGCACCGGGCCCCTGGTGGCCGTGGACATCTCTAACCCGGGGCCGATCGCGCCGCCCAAAAACAGCCTGGAAGCGGTGCTCGCCGCCGGCGAGGCCTCCCGCCGGCGGCTCAAGGAGCTCGCCCTCGCCCGCGCCGATCTGGTGGTGCGGATCCCCATCAAGGTACCGATCGACACCTTCGACTTCGAAAAGGCGGGGGAGGTTTACGCCCTCGGCCGCAAGGAGGGCGAGCGCCTACTCTCTAGGCTCCCGCGGCGGCGCCTTTTCTTCGGGTGGTTCGGGAAAGCGAAGAAGCAGTAG
>WFXV01000235.1 GCA_015490435.1 Thermaceae bacterium | reverse complement strand
CCTTTACTTCGTGGCCCCGGACAACGGGACCCTCACCCTGGCCCTCGCCGAGGACCCGGCCACCGCCGCCCGGGTCCTCCCCGTCCCGCCGGGGGCGAGCCGCACCTTCCACGGCCGCGACGTCTTCGCCCCGGCGGCGGCGGCGCTCGCCAAGGGGGTCCCCTTCGCGCAGCTCGGCGAACCCCTGGACCCCGGCGCGCTCGTCCGCCTGCCGCTCGCCCTCACCCCCGGCCCCGAGGGCGAGATCCTCACCTTCGACCGCTTCGGAAACGCGATCACCACGATCCAGGGCCCCCCGCCCCCGGACGCGCGGCTTTCGGTCGAGGAGTGGGAACTCCCCTGCCTCGCCACCTTCAGCGACGTGGCCCCCGGGGAAGCGCTTTGCTACACCGGCTCCGCCGGCCTCCTCGAGATCGCCGTCCGCGAGGGCTCGGCCCGGGACCGGCTCAGGCTTCGCACGGGCCTTCGAGTTCGCCTTTTAGCGCCGGCATGAGGGCGCGGTCGGCGAAGTCCAGGTTCACCGGGGTCACCGCCACGTAGCCCTCCTCGATCGCCCAGAGGTCGGTGCCCGGCTCGGCCCTTCGGGTGGGCTCGCCGGCGATCCAGTAGTAGGGCACCCCGGCGGGGTCCTCACGCTCGATCACCTGGTCCTCGAAGTAGCGCTCGACGAGGCCCACCACCCGGTAGCCCCGGGGCCTCCCGGCGGGCACGTTGACGTTCAGGAGCACTTTCTTCGGAAGCCCGTGCTCGGCCACCCAGCGGGCGACCCTGAGCGCGGCCCGGGCGGCGTAGGTGAAGTCGAGCTCCTCCATCCGCACGGTGTCGAGGCTCACCGCCACCGCCGGGATCCCCAGGCTCACCGCCTCCATCGCCCCGGCGACGGTCCCCGAGCTGGTGATGTCGAGCCCCAGGTTCACCCCCAGGTTGATCCCCGAGACCACCAGGTCGAAAGGCCCTTTTAGGTGCACGCCGAGGACGACGCAGTCCGCCGGGGTGCCGTCCACGCGGTAGGCAGGGATGGGATCGAGCCCCGCGCTCGCGGTGTGCTTGAAGCGCAGCGGCCGGCGCAGGGTGATCCCGTGCCCCACCGCCGACTGCTCGATGTCCGGGGCCACCACCACCACCTCGCCGAGCTCGGCCATCGCCCGCGCCAGCGCCTTGATCCCCGGCGAGAAGATGCCGTCGTCGTTGGTCACCAGGATGCGCATACCCCAAGTCTACGCGGGGCGGGTTATGTAAGAATGCGGGCATGTTCCCGGTCGCCGACATCAACCGCGCGCGGCGACCCGCGATCCTGGTCAAGTACCTGGTCGCGGCCAACGCCCTGGTTTTCCTCTACGAGCTGTTGCTCCCGGAACCCCAGCTAAGGGAACTTTTTTACACCTTTGGCTTCGTACCCCGGCTGTTTTGGGAAGACCCCCTGGGACGGGCCTACACCCTCCTGACCAGCATGTTCCTCCACGGCGGAATCGCCCACATTCTCGGGAACATGTGGTTTCTTTGGGTTTTCGGCGACAATGTCGAGGATCGGCTGGGACCCGGGCGTTTCCTAGTCTTCTACCTCCTCGGCGGGGTGGCGGCGGCGCTCGCCCAAGGCGTGCTGATGGCGGGCTCCTCCGCCCCGATGATCGGCGCCTCGGGCGCGATCAGCGCGGTGCTCGGGGCCTACTACGTCCTCTTCCCCCGGGCCCCGGTGCTCACCATGGTGCTCCTCGTCTTCTACCCGGTCTTCTTCTACCTCCCGGCCTGGTTCTACCTCGGCTACTGGGCGCTCTTGCAGTTCGTCGAAGCGCTCATGGGCGTTCCCGGCATCGCGTTCTGGGCCCACCTCGGGGGATTCGCCTACGGCATCCTGGCGGTGCGATGGTTTTTACCGACAGGCCCTCGCTGGATTCGCTGGTAACCTGAAGAGACGATGGCCCTGGACGAACAGCTGGTCCGCTACGCCCGCGACCTCGCCCGGGTCTACGCCGCCCGGGAGGAGGCGGAAGCGGCCTGGGAGGAGGCGCTCGTGCGCCTTCTCGAGCACCGCTTCCCCCAGCTCAAGGGCCATCACCGCCGGGTCGCCTACTGGGCGGACCACCTAAACCGCGCCCTGGGCGAGCCCTTGCCCCGCCGGGCGCTTTTTCGCGCCGCCCGGCTCCACGACATCGGGCTCCTCGCCCTCACCGACGCCACCGTCTTGGCCTGGGCCCAGGCGGTGGCCGAGGGGCGGATGCCCGACGCGCCGGTGCGCAAGGCCTTCCTGGCCCACGCCCCGCTCGGCGCCGAGGCCCTCGCCGCCCTCCCCGGCTTCGCCGAGGGGGCGGTCTGGGTCCGCCACCACCACGAGGCCTGGGACGGCCAGGGCGGCCCCGAGGGCCTCGCGGGGGAGGCCATTCCCCTGGGGGCCCGGGTGCTGGCGGTGGCCGAGGTCTTCGACTACCAGACCTACCTGCAAAAGCGGCTCTCCGTCCCCGCCGCCCGCGAACGCCTCGCCGCCTTCGCCGGGGAGCGGCTCGACCCCGCGCTGGTCGCCGCCTTCCTCGAGCTCCCCCTGGAATCCCTCTTCGAAAACCTGATCTGGCTGGAGGCCCATGAAGGTCCTGGTGATTGAGGACGAACCCCTCATGGAGGAGCTCCTCAAGGCCACCTTCGAGCCGCTCGGCCACCAGGTGGTGGCGAGCACGAGCGGCGACCGGATCGAGGAGCTCCTCGCCGAACACGACCCCGACGTGGTGGTGCTCGACGTGCTGCTCTTTGGCAGCGAGCACGACGGCTTCGAGGTCTGCCGGCGGATCAAGGCCTCGCCCTACCGGGACACCTTCGTCGTCCTGCTCACCGCCCTCGACGACGACGAGAGCCGGAAGAAGGGGCAGGCGGCCGGCGCCGACGCCTACCTGACGAAGCCCTTTAGCCCCCTCGAGCTCCTCCGCCTGGCGGAGAACCGGCGCGGGGCGCCCTAGGCAGCTCGATAAAGAAGACCTGCCGGCCCTCCCGGGCCTCGAACCCGGCCCGCCCCCCGTGGGCGGCGGCCACCTCCCGCACCAGCGAGAGCCCGAGCCCCCAGCCCTCGACCCCCTTGTGCTCGGGGAGCCGGGCGAAGGGGGCGAAGAGCCGGTCGGCGGTCTCGGGGTCGAGCCGCCCCGCGCTCTCCACCTCGAAG
>WFXV01000234.1 GCA_015490435.1 Thermaceae bacterium | reverse complement strand
ACCACGATCTCCCCCTCGATCACCGGCATCTGGGCGAGCCAGCGCTTCTTCCCCCCGTAGCGCCGCCCCCGGGGAACGAAGCGGGTGCCGATCGCCTCGCCGGCGAGGGCCTTTTCGATCGCCTCGGGGTCGCGCCCGGGGAGGAGCCAGAGCATCACTCCGGCATCGAGCGCCCTTTTGGCGGCGAAGAGCTTGGAGCGCATCCCCCCGCGCCCGGCCCGGCCCGGCCGGGAAGAGGCCATGGCCAAGACCTCGGGGGTGACCTCAGCGAGCTCGCGCACCGGCCGGGCGGCGGGGTCCTCTCGGGGGTCTTTCTCGTAGAGCGCGTCCACATCCGAGAGCAGAAGGAGCGCCTCGGCCTCCACCAGCCCGGCGATCAAGACCGCGAGCTGGTCGTTGTCGCCGAACTGGATCTCCTCGGTCATCACGGTGTCGTTCTCGTTGACCACCGGGACCACGCCCCAGGCGAGCAGGGTCTCGAGGGTGTTCTTGGCGTTCAGAAACCGGCGCCGGTCGGCGAGGTCGCCGGCGTCGAGGAGGACCTGGGCCACCGCCCGTGGGGAAAACGCCTCCTTCCACGCCCGCATCAGCTCGGGCTGCCCGGCGGCGGCGAGCGCCTGCAGCTCGGGCAGGGAGCGGGGACGGGGCCTAGTAAGCAGCGCCCTGCCGGCGGCGATCGCCCCGGAGGAAACGAGCACCACCTCCTTGCCCGCGCGCTCCAGGGCCAAGACCCCCCGGGCCACCGCCTGAAACCGCTCGGGAAGGAGCCTCCCCTCACCTGCGAGCACCGCCGAGCCCACCTTGACCACGACCCGTTTGGTGTTCGCCAGTTCCTGGCCCACGCGGGGATTCTATCCACACCAGGACATTTGTTGGGGCCCCCTACCCTTATTACTGGTCATGAAGGGGGTATGAGAATGCGCGGAGCTAGGCTCTTTGCCCTGGTAGTCTTGCTCGTCCTGGCCGCGCTCGGCCTGCTCTTCTTCTACGGGCCCCGCGCGCCCGTCGCCGCCAAGACGACCCTGAAACCCAGGCCGAAGCTCGCCTACGCCGACCACACCGAGGCCTTCAAGAAGGCCGGCATCACCCGCTACGAGGGCGCCGCCTCCTGCGTCGATTGCCACGAGGAGGCGACCCGGGAGGCCTTCCACAGCTACCACTACCAGATGGCGGACGTGGTGGACGACGTGGTCGGCAAGGGGCCAGTGAAGATGGGCGGCAAGTACGCCTACAACGACTTTTGCGGCGCGATCCTCTGGCAGGGGGAGAAGAACATCAACTACATTGGCAAGGCGGTCCTCAAGGCCCCGCCCCCGGAATACGCCGACAAAAAGGGCACGCTCATCGCCACCGGGTGCTCGATGTGCCACGGGGTGAGCCTCGGGCTCGTCCCCAAGGAGGAGATGAACGAGGCGCAACTCAAAAACCTCGACTGCCTCGCCTGCCACGCCGACCCCGCCGTCTACCCCGCCGGGCCCAAGGCGATCAAGACCGGGGTGAAGGAGGTCTACCAGGATGCGACCGGCACCTGGCGCTACCGGGTCAAGGTGCCCTTTGAGAAGCTGGCGGCGGCGATCGTCAAGACCCCGCCCAAGGACCAGTGCCTCCTCTGCCACGCCTTCTCCGGCGGCGGCCCCGGCTTCAAGCGGCCGAACCTGGAGCCCGCCCTCCTCGGGGAGGTGGAGGAGGCGGTGGACGTCCACCTCGCCCGGGGCATGGAGTGCACCGACTGCCACGTCTTCAAGGCACACGAACTCGCCCTAAAAGGGCCCGACACCTGGGCCCGGAGCAAGAAGGTCCAGGCCCCCGAGTGCGCGGACTGCCACGAACGGCGCCATACCCGCCCGGTGCTCGGCTGGGTGATCCGCACCTTCCACGAGGAGAAGGTGGCCTGCCAGACCTGCCACATCCCCCGCTACGCCAAGAAGGCCCCCACCGACACCCACCGCGACTGGTCCAAGGCCACCTTCAGCGAGGAGCTGAGCCGGTACGAGCCCGAGATCCGGCTCGAGAAGAACCTGAAGCCGGTGCTCGGGTTCTGGAACGAGAAGACCCGGATCGCCTACCTCTACCCCGAGCGGGCGAAGCTCGAGGACGGCAAGCTCACCTACCTCGCCCCGGCGAGCGAGGGGGCCAGGCGCAAGGGGCTCTTCTTCGAGACCGACGGCAAGCTCTACCCCTTCAAGTACCACGAGGCGGTGGTACCCTATGACCCCAAGGCGGGCATCCCGGTGCCGGTCAAGGTGGGGCTCGTCTTCGCCACCGGCGACACCAAGAAGGCCGCCGCCGTGGGCGCGAAGCTCGCGGGGCTCAACTTCGGCGGGGATTACATCACCCTGGTCCGCTACATGGCGGTGAACCACGGGGTGGAGCCAGCGGAGAACGCCCTCGGCTGCCTCGACTGCCACGGCCCCACGATCCGCCGGGTGCCCTGGCATGAGCTGGGCTACGGTCACTACCCCGAGATCGCCTTCACCGTGGCCCTCCTGATCGGGCTCCTCGCCCTGGTGGGCCTCTTCTACTTGCTCTTCAAACGCTAAAGGCCGCCTCCGGAGCGCGGGCGGCGGAGCACCTGCCCCGCCGCCCCTTTAGTCGGCGGCCACGTCGAGGCGTTTGGCGATTTCGGGTATCCGGCGCAGGAAGGCGCCGGTGGGGCTCTTCGGGTTCGCCGCCACCTCCTCCGGGGTGCCCTCGGCCACCACGTAGCCGCCGCGGTCGCCCCCCTCGGGGCCGAGGTCGATCACCCAGTCGGCGGTCTTGATCACGTCGAGGTTGTGCTCGATCACCACCACCGTGTTGCCCGCGTCCACCAGGCGGTGGAGAACGTCGAGGAGCTTCTTGACGTCGTCGAAGTGGAGGCCGGTGGTGGGCTCGTCAAGGATGTAGAGGGTGCGACCGGTCGCCTTCTTGCCGAGCTCGGTGGCGAGCTTGATCCGCTGGGCCTCGCCGCCCGAGAGGGTGGGCGAGGGCTGGCCCAGCTTCATGTAGCCGAGCCCGACGTCGACCATGAGCTTGAGCTTGCGGGTGATCGCCGGGACCGCCTTGAAGAACTCGAGCGCCTCCTCGACGGTCATGTCGAGGACGTCGGCGATGTTCTTGCCCCGGAGTTTGACCTCGAGGGTCTCCTTGTTGTAGCGCTTGCCCTTGCAGACCTCGCAGGGCACGTAGATGTCGGGCAAAAAGAGCATCTCGATCTTGACCGTGCCGTCGCCGCGGCAGGCCTCGCAGCGCCCGCCCTTGACGTTGAAGGAAAACCGCCCCGGGCCGTAGCCGCGCTTCCTAGCCTCCGGGGTCTTGGCGAAAAGCGCCCTTATCTCGTCGAAGACCCCGGTGTAGGTGGCGGGGTTCGAGCGCGGGGTGCGGCCGATCGGCGACTGGTCGATCTCGATCACCTTGTCCAGGTGATGGATCCCCTCGATGGCGTCGTGGGCGCCGGGGATCGTCTTCGCCCGCATCAGCTCCCGGGCCAAGCGGGCGTAGAGGATCTCGTGGAGCAGGGTGCTCTTCCCCGAGCCCGAGGGGCCGGTGATGGCCACGAACTTGCCGAGGGGAATGGCGACGTCGATGTTCTTGAGGTTGTGCTCCCGGGCCCCCCGGACGACGAGCTTCTTCCCCGAGCCCTTGCGGCGCTCGAGGGGGACCTCGATCCGCTTCTCGCCCCGGAGGTAGGCCCCGGTGAGGCTCTCGGGGCTTTGCGCCACCTCCTCCGGGGTGCCCTCGGCCACCACCCGGCCGCCGTGGACGCCGGCGCCCGGCCCCATGTCCACCACCCAGTCGGCGCTTCGGATCGTCTCCTCGTCGTGCTCGACCACGATCAGGGTGTTGCCGAGGTCGCGGAGGCGCTTCAAAGTGGCGATCAGCCGCTGGTTGTCCCGGGGGTGGAGGCCGATCGAGGGCTCGTCGAGGACGTAGAGCACCCCGGTGAGCCCGCTTCCCACCTGGGTGGCCAGGCGGATGCGCTGGGCCTCGCCGCCCGAGAGGGTGTTCGCGGCCCGGTCCAGGGAGAGGTAGTCGAGGCCGACGTCGGCCAGAAAGCCGAGCCGGGCCCGGATCTCGCGGAGGATGGGGGCGGCGATCGTTTTCTGGTAGTCGCTGAGCTTTTCCTCGAGGCCCTCGAAGAAGGCGAGCGCCTCCTTGACGCTCATCGCCCCCACCTCGGCGATATTCTTGCCGGCCACGGTCACCGCGAGGACCTCGGGCTTGTAGCGGGTGCCGTGGCAGACCGGGCAGGCGTGGAGCGCCATGTAGCCCTCGAGCGCCTCCCGCACCCCCTCGGAGTCAGTCTCCTCGTACTTCTTCTGCAGCCAGGGGATGACCCCCTCGAAGCGGACCTGCATCCGGCCGGTCTCCCGACCGCCGCGGTGGAAGACCACCTCGAAGGGCTCGTCGAGCCCGTAGAGCACGGCGTTTTGCTGCTCCTCGGTGAGGTCCTTGAAGGGGGTGTAGAGGTCGAAGCCCAGGTGGTCGGCGAGGGCCCGGAGCTTGTCCCAGAGGAAGCCGCGGCCGGTGTCCCGGCCCTTGGACCAGGGGATGATTGCCCCCTCGGCCAGGGACTTCTCGGGGTTCACTACCAGCTCGCGGTCGAACTCGAGCTTGTAGCCGAGCCCGCTGCAGGCGGGGCAGGCGCCGTAGGGAGAGTTGAAGGAGAAGATCCGGGGCTCGAGCTCCTCGAGCACCGCCCCGTGCTCGGGGCAGGCGAACTTCTCGGAGAAGAGCTCCTCCTTGTCCTCGTCAGGGTAGTAGACCCTAAGGAGGCCGTCCCCCCGGAGCAGGGCGAGCTCGACGCCCTCGGCGATGCGGGGACGCTCCTCGGGTTGGATCACCACCCGGTCGATGACCAGGTCGATGTCGTGCTTCTCGTAGCGGGCGAGCTTGAGCTCGAGGGCCTCCTCGATGCGGTAGAAGACGCCGTCCACCCGCACCCGGGTGTAGCCCTCCTTCAAGAGCTGCTTGAAGAGGCTCTGGTACTCGCCCTTCCGGCTCCGCACCAGGGGCGCCATCAAAATCGCCCGCGTGCCCTCGGGGCGCTCGAGCAGCCGGTCGGTGATCTCGGAGGCCGAGGTGCGCTCGATCTTGCGCCCACAGGTGGGGCAGTGGGCCTCGCCGGCGCGGGCGAAGAGCAGGCGTAGGTAGTCGTGAATCTCGGTGACGGTGCCGACGGTGGAGCGGGGGTTGTGGGAGGTGGTCTTCTGATCGATCGAGATCGCCGGGGAGAGCCCCTCGATCCGCTCCACGTCGGGTTTGTCCATCACGCCCAAAAACTGGCGGGCGTAGGAGGAGAGGCTCTCGACGTAGCGGCGCTGGCCCTCGGCGTAGATGGTGTCGAAGGCGAGCGTGCTCTTGCCCGAACCGGAAACCCCGGTGATGACGATGAACTTGCCCCGGGGGAGCTCGAGATCGATGTTTTTGAGGTTGTGCTCGCGCGCGCCCCGAATGACGATCCGGTCCATCCGAGGGATTTTATCACGGGGCGCGGGGTTTCTTGAAGGCCGAAAAAAGGCCAGGGGCATGGATCACACCCCTGGTGCCGGGAGCGGGACTCGAACCCGCACGGGGGACTGGCCCCCAACGGATTTTAAGTCCGTTGCGTCTACCGGTTCCGCCATCCCGGCAGGCAAAGCCCATTCTAAGCCGCATAGGGCGTAGAGTGAAGCCATGCTGGAAGTCAAGCTAGAGGGGCTCGAGAGCGCCCGCGTCGGAAGGGAAAGCGGCCTCGAGCTCGACGCCGAGTGGAAGGCCTGGGAACCCAGGCTGAAAGCGCACTACCAGGCACTCCTCGAAAGGGCCAAGGACCCCGCCGCCATGCTCGGCTGGATGCGGGTCCCCGAGGACACCGAGACCCTCAGGTCGGTTCGCCGCTACGCCGAGGGCGCGGCCTGGGCCAAGGAGGTGGTGGTGCTCGGGATCGGGGGCTCGGCCCTTCCCGCCCGGGGGCTTTACGAAGCCCTCGGCCTCACCGAAAAGCGCCTTTATTTCCTCGACCACACCGACCCCCTGCCCGTCCGGCGCCTCCTCGAAAGCCTCGCGCCCCAAAAGACCCTGGTCGTCGCCGTCAGCAAGTCGGGGGGCACCGCCGAGACCGCCGCCCTCCTCCTTGTCTTCCGCCGCTGGCTCGAGGATGCCCTCGGGGAGGACTGGCGGCGCCACCTGGCGGTGGTCACCGACCCGGAGAAGGGGCCGCTCCGGGCCTACGCCCGGGCCGAGGGGCTCGCCGCCTTCGACGTACCCCCCGACGTCGGCGGGCGGTTTTCCGCCCTCACCCCGGTGGGCACCCTGCCCCTCGCGCTCGCCGGGGCCGACGTGGAAAAGCTCCTCATGGGCGCCCGCCGGGCCAACCGCCGGGCGATGGAGACCGCGGCGAAAAGCGCCCTCGCGCTCTACCTGCTCGAACGCCACCGCAAAAAGCCGGTGCACGTCCTCATGCCCTACGGCCGGCGGCTTTACGGCGTGGCCCAGTGGTTCGCCCAGCTCCACGCCGAGTCCCTGGGCAAGGCGAAAAACCTCTGGGG
>WFXV01000233.1 GCA_015490435.1 Thermaceae bacterium | reverse complement strand
CTCCCCGCCCGGCTTGTGACGGCGGTGTAACGGCGGCCGCTCTAGCCTTCCCCCATGAAGGCCAAAGAGTGGCGGCTCAGGATCGCCATCCGGGAAGCGGCCCCCGGCCGGCTTGAGATTCGGGTCCACCCCGAGGACGGACCCGAACGCCGTTTTTCCAGCCTGGAGGAGCTCTACCGCTACCTGCTCGAGCGCCTCCGCTTCGACCCCGGCAGGCTCCTCTCCTAGGGGGTCTCGACCACCTCGCGGGCGCCCACCCCGGCGACCAGCTTGTTGAGGGCGTCGAGGTAGGCCCGGGCCGAGGCCTCGACGATGTCGGGGGCGAGCCCGCGCCCGCCCACGGTCACCGAGCCCATCCGGAGCCGGACCACCACCTCGCCGAGCGCCTCGGCGCCGCCGGTGGTGGCCTCGATGCGGTAGGACTCGAGCACCGGCTCCATCTCCACCGCCCGGGCGATCGCCTTGTAAACCGCGTCCACCGGGCCGTCGCCGGTGGCCGCCTCGGTGACCTCGCCCGAGGGCGTCTGGATGCGCACCGTCGCCACCGGGGTGAGCTTGGTGCCGGAGTGGACCTGGAGCTCGAGCAGCTTGAAGTGCTCCGGCGCCTTGGTGCGGGCGTCCTCGACCAGGGCGATCAGGTCCTCGGCGGTCACCTGCTTCTTGCGGTCGGCGATCTCCTTGAAGCGGGCGAAGAGCTGCTTGATCTCCTCGTCGGAAAAACGATAGCCGAGCTCTTCAAGCGCCTTCTTGAAGGCGTGCCGCCCGGAGTGCTTGCCAAGCACAAGAACGGCGGCCTCCCTGCCCACCAGCTCGGCGTTCATGATCTCGTAGGTCTGCCGGTCTTTGAGCACGCCATCCTGGTGGATGCCGGACTCGTGGGCGAACGCGTTTTGCCCCACCACCGCCTTGTTCGGGGGCACCACCATGCCGGTGAGCTGGGAGACGAGCCGCGAGGTGCGGTAGAGCTCTTTCGTGTTGATCCCGGTCTCGGCCTGGAAGAAGTCCCGCCGGGTGTAGAGCGCCATCACGATCTCTTCCATCGCGGCGTTCCCGGCCCGCTCGCCGATCCCGTTCACGGTGCACTCGACCTGGGTCGCCCCCACCCGCACCGCGGCCAGCGAGTTCGCCACCGCCAGGCCCAAATCGTCGTGGCAGTGCACGCTCCACTCGACCTTCTCGGACCCCGGGGTCTTCTCGATCACGTACTGGACCAGCTCGGCGAACTGCCAGGGCACCTGGTAGCCGACGGTGTCGGGGATGTTGATCACGGTGGCGCCGGCCTTGATCACCTCGCCGAAGACCCGGACCAGGAAGTCGGGATCGCTCCGGCCCGCGTCCTCGGCGGAGAACTCCACGTCCTCGACGAAGGACTTGGCGAACTCCACCGCCCAGACCGCCCGCTCGACCACCTCGTCCGGGGTGAGGCGGAGCTTTTTCTCCATGTGGATGGGGCTGGTGGCGATAAAGGTGTGGATGCGCTTTTTCTCCGCCGGCTCGATCGCCTCGGCGGCCCGCTCGATGTCCGGCCGGGCCGCCCGGGCGAGCGCCGCGATCACCGGCCCCTTGACCTCCTCGGCGATCCGCCGCACCGCCTCGAAGTCGCCCGGGCTCGCGATGGGGAAACCGGCCTCGATCACGTCCACCCCGAGCCGGGCGAGCTGGTGGGCGATGGCGAGCTTCTCCTCGGGGGTGAGCGCGACCCCCGGGGACTGCTCGCCGTCCCTCAACGTGGTGTCGAAGATCTTAATCCGTCGCACCCTCTTCCTCCTCAAACCGCGCCTTGATGAAGGGCATCATGGCCCGAAGCCGCTTGCCGACCTCCTCGATGGGGTGGGCCTGCCAGCGGCGGCGCTGGGCCTCGAGCACCGGCTGGCCGGCCTGGTTCTCGAGGATCCACTCGCGGGCGAACTCGCCCTTCTGGATCTGCCGGAGCACCTCCTTCATGCGTTCCTTCACCTCGGGGCCGATCACCGCGTCGCCCCGGGTATAGTCGCCGTACTCGGCGGTGTTCGAGATCGAGTAGCGCATCCCGGAAAAGCCCGCCTCGTAGATCAGGTCGACGATCAGCTTGACCTCGTGGAGGGTCTCGAAGTAGGCGATCTCGGGCTGGTAGCCGGCCTCCACCAGGGTCTCGAACCCGGCCGCGATCAGCCGGGTGAGCCCGCCGCAGAGCACCGCCTGCTCGCCGAAGAGGTCGGTCTCGGTCTCCTCGGCGAAGGTGGTGGGGATCACCCCGGCCCGCGTCGCGCCGATCCCCTTGGCGTAGGCCAGGGCGGTGGGCAGGGCGGCGCCGCTTTTGTCCTGGTGGATGGCGACGAGCGCCGGCACCCCGCGGCCGGCCTCGAACTCGCTCCGGACCAGGTGGCCGGGGCCCTTCGGGGCCACCATCCAAACGTCGAGGTCGGGCCGGGGCTTGATCTGGCCGAAGTGGATGTTGAAGCCGTGGGCGAAGGCGAGGGCAGCCCCCTCCTTGAGGTTCGGCTCGATCGCCTCCCGGTAGACCTGGGCCTGCACCTCGTCGGGCAAGAGCACCATGACGACGTCGGCCTCGGCCACCGCCTCGGGCACCGGCTTGACCGAAAGGCCCCGCTTCCTCGCCTCCTCGGCCCGGGGCGAGCTGGGCCTGAGCCCCACCACCACCGAGACCCCCGAGTCCTTGAGGTTCAGGGCGTGGGCGTGGCCCTGGGAGCCAAACCCCAAAATCGCCACCGTCTTTCCGGCGAGAAAGCCGAGGTCCGCGTCGTGATCGTGGTAAACCTTCATACTGCCTCCCTTCGGGCTCTAAGTTTAATCACCCGCTCGCCACGGTCCATCGCCACCGCGCCGGTGCGCATCGTCTCCAAGACGCCGTAGTTCGAAAGCTCCTCCAGGAAGCGGTCGATCTTGGCCGGGTGGCCGGTGACCTCGAAGGTGAGCGCGTGCCGGGCGACGTCTACGATGTGGGCCCGGAAGGCCTCGGCGATCTCCTTGAGCTCGATCCGCTCCTCGATCCCCTCGACCCGGACCTTGACCAGGGCGAGCTCGCGCTCGAGCCGGGGCCCCTCGTGGTCCACCACTTTGAGGACCTCGATCAAGCGGTTCAGCTGCTTTTCCACCTGCTCGATGGTGCGGTCGTCGCCCTCGACCACGAAGGAGATCCGGCTCACCCCCGGGATGTGGGTGCGGCCCACCGCCAGCGAGTCGATGTTGAAGCCCCGGCGGGCGAACATCGAGGTGATGCGGGTGAGCACCCGGGGATGGTCCTCAACCAGGACGCTGATCACGTGCCGCTGCCTCATGAGCGCGCCTCCTCGGGGGGTTCGGTGATCATGTCCTCGGTGCTGCCGCCGGCGGGGATCATGGGGAAGACCCCCTCCTCGGCCTTGACCCGAAACTCCGCGAGCACCGGGCCCTCCTCTGCGAGCGCCCTTTGCACCGCGTCTTCTAGCTCCTCCCGCCGCTCCACCCGGAAGGCGGGGATGCCGTAGGCCTCGGCGAGTTTGACGAAGTCGGGGTTCGAGTCGGCGAGGAAGACCTCGCTGTAGCGGTCCTCATAAAAGAGGTCCTGCCACTGCCGCACCATGCCGAGGAAGCCGTTATTAAGGAGCACGATTTTGATCGGGAGCCGGTACTTGGCGACGGTGGCGAGCTCCTGCAGGGTCATCTGGAAGGAGCCGTCGCCGTCGAAGAGGAGCACGGTCTCCCCGGGCCGCGCCACCTGGGCCCCGATCGCCGCCGGGAGGCCGAAGCCCATGGTGCCAAGGCCGCCGGAGGTGAGGAAGCTCCGGGGGCGCTTCACCGGGTAGAACTGGGCGGCGAACATCTGGTGCTGGCCCACTCCGGTGACCACCACCGCCTCGCCCCCGGTGGCCTCCCCGAAGGCCTTGATCACCGCCTGGCTCCTGAGCTCGCCGTCCTCGGGGAAGGGCAGTGGGTTTTCCTCCTGCCAGGCCCGAATCCGCCGCCACCAAGCATCGAGCGCGAGGGGCTCGGCCCCCTCGGCGAGCCGCTCGGCCACCCAGGCGGCGTCCCCCACCACCGGGATCTGGGCCTCGATCACCTTGCCGATGTCGGCGGGCTCGATGTTGACGTGGATCAGGGTCTTCAGGTTGGGGGCGAACCGGGCCACGTCGCCGGTGACCCGGTCGTCGAAGCGGAGACCGATCCCGAGGATCAAATCGGCCTCGTGGATCGCCCGGTTCGCGGCCACGGTGCCGTGCATCCCGGGCATGCCGAGGAAACGGGGGTCGTCGGCGGCCACCACCCCGAGCCCCTGCAGGGTGGCGATCACCGGGATGCCGGTTCGCTCCACGAAGCGGCGGATCGGCTGGGCCGCGTGCTGGGCGCCCCCGCCCACCATCAGGATCGGGCGCTCGGCGGCGCGGAGGGCGGCGAGCGCCCGCTCGATCTGCCGGGGGTGGCCCTTGTAGGTGGGCCGGTAGCCAGGCAGGTCGATGGTCTCGGGGAAGCTGCCGGTGAAGGTGTCGTTTTGCACGTCCTTGGGGAGGTCGATGAGCACCGGGCCCGGCCGCCCCGTCCTCGCGATATGGAAGGCCTCCTTCACGATCCGGGGCAGGTCGTTAACGTCGGAGACCAGGTAGTTGTGCTTGGTGATGGGCATGGTGACTCCGGTGACGTCGGCCTCCTGAAAGGCATCGGTCCCCACCGCGGTGGTGGGCACCTGGCCGGTGATCGCCACCAGGGGGGTGGCGTCCATCATCGCGTCGGCCAGGGCGGTGGTGAGGTTCAGCGCCCCCGGGCCGCTGGTGGCGAGCGCCACCCCCACCCGGCCGCTCGCCCGGGCGTAGGCGGTGGCGGCGTGCCCCGCCCCCTGCTCGTGCCGGGTGAGGATGTGCCTGAGCTCCCTCCGGTGGTAGAGGGCGTCGTAGACCGGCATGATCGCGCCCCCGGGGTGGCCGAAGATCACCTCGACCCCTTCCCGCACGAGCGCCTCCAACAAAACCTCTGCTCCCGTCATCTCCCGCCTCCCAAAACGAAAGGCCCCCGGGCTTTCTCCCGGGGGCCTGGGATGCCGCTTTCTATGCGCGCAAATCCCCCGCCCCCGGGCCGGTAATAAGGACTAGCCCTAGGACAAGGGAGAACGGGGAACCTTGCGGCATCTTACGGGCGATTCTAGGGCGAGCGGCGGCGCCCGTCAAGGCTAGTTGCGGAAGACGACCTCCTCCCGCTTGAAGGCGAGGGCGGCGAGGAGGAGGGCCGCCGCCGCGTAGACCAGCGTCGAGCCCCAGGCGAGGACGTAGGCGAGGAGGTCGGCCTTGGCCCGGAGCACGGCATCGAGCAGCATCATCGGGCCCGCCACCGGGATCAGGTAAAGCAGCGGGCCGGGTTCGAGGAAGCTCGAAGCCATGCCCAAAAGCACCGCCGGCAGCACCAGCACCATGTACAAAAACCCCATGTAGGTCTGGGCCTCCCGGTAGCTCTTCGCGAGCATTCCGAGGAAGATCATCACGCCCACCGCGAAGGCGGCGAAGAGCACGCCGGTGACCAAGGAGGCAAAGAGCGCCTCGGCCCCGAGGCGAAAAGAGAGCGCCGCCGCCTCCCCGTCGGGAAACGCCGCGCCCCGGGTAAGCAGGAGCCAGCCCCCGAGCATGAGGCCGCCGACGCCGCTCGCGGTGGAGAGCACCGCCGCCACCATCGCCGCCCCCGCCTTGCCGAGGAGGATCGCCCCGGTGGGGGCGGGGACCGCGAGCAGCACCTCGAGCGTGCCCCGCTCCTTCTCCCCGGCGGTGGCGTCGGAGACCACCGGCATCGCCCCGGTGAGGATGAACATGAGGAGCATCATCGGCACCAAAAACCCGAAGAACCCGGCCTCCCGGGCCTCGGGCGGGGAGACGTCGGCGAAGTCGACCCGGAAGGGCTCGAGCACCCCCGGATCGAGCCCCGCCTCCCGCAGGCGCGCCTCCACCAGCGCCGACTTGTAGCGTCCGAGCGCGTGCTCGATCCGCCCTTTTAGGACCTCGGCCTTCATCCCGCCCTGGGCGAGGGCGAGGTAGACGGTCACACGGCCCCCGGACAAGACGATCCCCGCGTCCGCCCTTCCCTCGCGCACCGCGGCCTCGGGGTCGGGGTCCTCCACTACCAGAAGGCCCACCGCCGAAAGCTCCGCCTTGAGCCCCTCGGGCACGCCCCGGACCGCCACCCGCTCTTCCTCGGTGGCGGCCTGGGTGCTGAGCTTGGCCACCAGGTAGGTGGGGCCGAACATGAAAAGCGGCATCAACACCACCGGGAGCACGATCTGGTTGAGGACCGCCCGGCGGTCCCGGAAGAAGCTCAAGAGCTCCTTCCAGAAGACGTTCAGGCTAGGCGGCATCGGCCTCCACCTCCCGCACCGCTTGGATGAAGGCGTGCTCGAGGGTGCGGGCGCCAAAGCGGCGCTTCGCCTCCTCCAGCGTGCCCACGAAGATTAGCCGCCCCCGGTACAAAAACCCCACCCGGTCGGCGAGCTCCTCGGCCTCGGGAAGCACGTGGGTGGAGTAGAGCACCGCCCGTCCGGCCCTCTTTTCCGCCTCCACCCGGTCCAAAAGCGCCCGGCGGGCGAAGACGTCGAGGGCGGCGGTGGGCTCGTCCAGAAGCAGCACCTCGGGGCGGTGCAAGAACGCCCGGGCGACCAGGATCTTCTGGCGCATCCCGCTCGACATCGCCTGCACCTGGCGGGAGAGCGCCTCCCCCAGGTCGAAATCGCGGTCCAGCTCGGCGATCCGGGCCTCGAGCGCCTCGGCCCCGAGGCCGTAAAACCGTCCGAAGAAGACCAGGTGCTCCCGCCAGGTGAGGCGCTCGTAAAGCCCCATCCCGCCGGTGACGTACCCCACCCGCCGTCGTACCGCGAGGGGGGCCCTCCTGGGGTCCTCGCCGGCGACCGAGAGCACCTCGGCCTCCGAGCGGATGAGGCCCAGGAGGGACCGGAGGGTGGTGGTCTTCCCCGCCCCGTTCGGCCCCAAAAGGGCGAAGACCTCCCCGGGCCGGACCTCGAAGTCGAGGCCGAAGAGGACCTCGGTCCGGCCGTAGCGCTTTTTGAGCCCGCGGACCTCGATCATGAAAAGAGGCTCTCCCAGTACTCGGGGTCGAACCCCACCGCGTAGCTCCCGTCCTCGAAGACGAGGATCGGCCGGACGAGGAGGCCGGGGTCCTCGCGGATCGCCTGGAGCCAGGCCTCGGGACCCTGGGCTTTGAGCTCCTTGTAGCGCTTGTGGCGGCGGCGGAGGGCGCCGTCACCGAACTCGGCGATGATCTTTCGAACGAGCGCCTCCGGGGGCGGTTCCTTGGTGTAGTCCACGAAGCGGTAGGAAACGCCGTGGGCGTCGAGCCAGTCCCGGGCCTTCTGGCAGGTCCGGCAGCCCTTCTTGCAGTAGAAGGTCACCACGCCCGCCCTCCTAGTCGGCCTTGGCGGTCTCGTGATCGAAGACGACCCGGGCCGCCTCGAGGGTGGCGAGGAGCACCTCGGGGTCCTCGAGGTCCTCCGCTGCCAGCACCACGCCGGGAACCGGCTCCGGCAGGCCGTTTAGGTAGATCGCGTAGTAGCGGTGCCCGGGCACGGGCTTGAGCTCCACCGAGCGCAGCCCCCGCTCGGTCATCCAGGCCTGGATCCGGGCGCCGATCGCCTGGTCGCAGCCGGAAAAACCCTTCGCGTCGACCCGACAACGCTCCATATTCACACCTCCCTAATCACGAAGATTGAGCTCTTCGTAGTAAATACTAAGGGCTTCGCGCAGAAGTTCCAAGAGCGCGCCGGGGTCGCGGAGGGCCTCCTGGGGCAGGTAGACCCCGGGGACCTCGCGGGTATCGGCGTTGAAGCGAATCGCGTAGCCCGCCCCCTGGGGCACGAGGACGACCTCCCCCACCCCCGCCTCCTGCATCCAGGCGAGCACCGGCTGGGCAGCCTCGAGGGGCAGCCCCTCCGGCCACTTCCCCCAAAGC
>WFXV01000232.1 GCA_015490435.1 Thermaceae bacterium | reverse complement strand
TCTCCAGGTAGCCCGGGGGGCGGGGCGGGCGTCCCAAGGGCGGCGGCCCAAAGAGGAGGGAGTAGCCGGTGGAGCAAGGCAAGTCGCGGCGCCCGCGCCGCCGGACCCCCCGGAAGTCCCCGGGCTACCTGGAGATCGTCCCCCTCGGGGGGATGGGGGAGATCGGCAAGAACATCACCGCCTTCCGCTACGAGGACGAGATCCTGGTGGTGGACGGCGGCCTCGCCTTCCCCTCGGAGACGATGCCGGGGGTGGACCTTTTGATCCCCCGGATCGACTACCTGATCCAGCACAAGGAGAAGATCCGCGCCTGGGTCCTGACCCACGGCCACGAGGACCACATCGGGGGGCTGCCCTTCCTCCTTCCCCAGCTCCCCAAGGTGCCGGTCTACGGCGCCAAGCTGACCCTCGGGCTGCTGCGGGGCAAGCTCGAGGAGTTCGGGCTGAGCCCGGGTTCGTTCGAGCTCAAGGAGGTGGACCCCGACGCCCGGATCCGGGTGGGGCGCTACTTCACCGTCGACCTCTACCGCATGACCCACTCGATCCCGGACAACTCCGGCTTCATCCTCCACACTCCGGTGGGCCGGATCGTCCACACCGGCGACTTCAAGCTCGACCCCACCCCGATCGACGGGAAGATCAGCCACCTGGCCAAGGTGGCCGAGGCCGGACGGGAGGGGGTGCTGCTCCTGATCGCGGACTCCACCAACGCCGAGCGGCCGGGCTACACCCCGAGCGAGGCCGAGGTCGCCGAGGCCCTCGACCTGGTGATCGGCCGGGCCAAGGGGCGGGTCTTCGTCACCACCTTCGCCTCCCACACCCACCGGGTGCAGTCGGTGATCCGGATCGCCGAGAAGTACGGGCGCAAGGTGGCGGTGGAGGGGCGGAGCATGGTGAAGTTCGCCCGCATCGCCCAGGAGCTCGGCTACCTCGAGATCAGGGACCGCCTTTACACCCTGGACGAAATCAACGACCTGCCCGACGAGCAGGTCCTGGTCCTCGCCACCGGCAGCCAGGGTCAGCCGATGGCGGTGCTTTCCCGGCTCGCCTTTGGCGGCCACGCCAAGCTGAGCGTCAAGCCCGGGGACACGGTGATCCTCTCCAGTAGCCCGATCCCCGGGAACGAGTCGGCGGTGAACCGGGTGATCAACCGGCTCTACGAGCTCGGGGCCTTCGTCTTCTACCCGCCTACCTACCGGGTGCACACCTCGGGCCACGCCTCCCGGGAGGAGCTCAAGCTGATTCTTAACCTGGCCCAGCCCAAGTTCTTCATCCCCTGGCACGGCGAGGTCCGCCACCAGACCAACTTCGCCTGGCTGGCGGAGAGCATGCCGAAGCCCCCGGAGAAGATCCTGATCCCAAAAAACGGGGACGTGATCCGGCTCACCCCCGACGACATGCGGAAGGTGGGGGAGGTCCCCGCCGGGGCCTACTACGTGGACGGCCTCGGGGTGGGGGACATCACCGACGAGATCCTCGAGGAACGGCAGCGCCTCGCCGCCGACGGGGTGGTGATCATCACCGCGGTGGCCGGCCCCGACGCGGTGGTCGAGGTGATGAGCCTGGGCTTCGTGAAGGCGGGGCAGAAGCTCCTCGGCGAGATCCGTCGCATGGCCGAGGAAGCGGTGATTCAAGGGACGAAGCAAAAGAAGAGCCTGGAGGCGATCCGGGACGCGATCTACTACCCGGTGAAGAAGTTCATCAAGAAGGCCACCGGGCGCGACCCGGTGCTGATCCCGGTGGTGATCGAGGGGTAGCCCTTGGGCGTCATCTTCTCCGCCACGGTTCCGGTCTTCTTGCTGGCCGCGCTGGGTTTCCTCGCCCAGCGCGTGCTCCGTCCCGACGTGCCGGGCTACATCCGGCTGGTGCTCTACTTCTTCGTCCCCTTTCTGGTCTTCCACCAGGTGGCCCTGGCCGAGGGGGGGCGGATCGCGGTGGGGCGGTTCCTCGCCGCGTTCGCGCTCACCTACCTCTTGCTCTACCTGGGGGCGGTGCTCATTGCCCGCCTCCTTCGGCTTTCCCGGCCGGCGGCGCGGACCCTCCTCGCCGCCGCCCTCTTCCCCAAC
>WFXV01000231.1 GCA_015490435.1 Thermaceae bacterium | reverse complement strand
GGCGGTGGGCGGGAGCTACCGCCCCCTTGATCGCTTCGAAGCGCCCACCGCCACCCACGGCGAGCTCACGGAGCTCTTGGATAAGGCGGCCCCCCTCCTCGGTCGGCCGCCGACGCCGCTCGGGGTCTTCAGCGGGGTTCGCTACCGCCGGAACGAACCCCTGGCCGAGGCCCCCTTCGGCTTCCTCTTTACCGGGTTCGGCTCGACCGCGTTTTTACGGGCGCCGCTTTTTGCCCGGCGCCTGCTCGAACGGCTTTAGCTCGCCCCGGCCCAGCCCGAGGGGCGCTCGCGCTCGGCCTCGGCCGCCGGGGGCGGGGGCAGGAGGGCGGCCTCAAGCACCTCCTCCACCCGCTCGACGAAGCGGATCCTAAGCCCCTCCTTGACCTCGGCGGGGACCTCGGCGAGGTCCTTCCGGTTCTCCTCGGGCAAAAGCACCTCTTCGATCCCCGCGTTGTAGGCCGCGAGCAGCTTCTCCTTGATCCCGCCCACCGGGAGCACCCGGCCCCGGAGGGTGATCTCGCCGGTCATCGCGAGGTCCGCCCGCACCGGGCGCCCGGAGAGGGCGCTCGCGATGGCGGTGGCGATCGTCACCCCGGCGGAGGGGCCGTCCTTTTTCACCGCCCCCTCGGGGACGTGGACGTGCAGGTCCCACTTCTCGTGGAAGTCCGGGGCCAGACCGAAGCGCTCGGCGTGGGCCCGGAGGAAGGTCAGGGCGGCCTGGGCCGACTCCTTCATCACCTCGCCCAGGCTGCCGGTGAGGCTGAGCTTGCCCTTGCCCGGCACCGCCAGCACCTCGACGACGAGGAGCGCCCCGCCCACCGGGGTCCAGGCGAGCCCCTGGGCGGCGCCCAGGAGGGGCTCCTTCTCGGCCCGCTCGGGACGGTACTTGGGGACCCCGAGCAGTGTTTCGAGCTCACCCGCCTCCACCCGCCTGACCCCCTCCCAGGGGGCCTCAAGGTAGGCCTTGGCCAGGCGGCGGGCGAGTTTGGCGAGCTCGCGCTCGAGGTTTCGCACCCCGGCCTCCTCGGTGTACTCGGCGATAATCCGCCGGATCGCCTCCTCGCTCACCTCCACCTTGTCCGCTACCCCGGCCCGCCGGGCGACCTTGGGCCAGAGGTGGCGCCTCGCGATCTCGAGCTTCTCCAGGGGCGTGTAGCCCGGGATCTCCACCACCTCCATGCGGTCGAGGAGCGGCCGGGGGATCGTACTCGTGGTGTTGGCGGTGGCGATGAAGAAGACCCGGGAGAGGTCGTAGGGGACCTCGAGGTAGTGGTCCTGGAAGGCCTTGTTCTGCTCGGGATCGAGGACCTCCAAAAGCGCCGCCGCTGGGTCCCCCCGCCAGTCGGCGCCGATCTTGTCCACCTCGTCGAGGAGGAAGACCGGGTTCACCGTCCCGGCCTTCTTCATCCCCTGGATGATCTTGCCCGGGAGCGCCCCCACGTAGGTGCGCCGGTGGCCGCGGATCTCGGCCTCGTCCCGCACGCCACCAAGGGAGATGCGCACGAAGCGGCGGTTCATGCTCTCGGCGATGGAGCGCCCGAGCGAGGTCTTCCCCACCCCGGGCGGGCCCACCAAGCAGAGGATCGGGCCCTTGCCGCCCTCCTCGCCGCCGAGCTTTTTCGCCGCCAGGAACTCGAGGATCCGCTCCTTGACCTCCTCGAGCGCGTAGTGGTCGGCGTCGAGCTTCTCGCGGGTCCTCGCGAGGTCGAAGACGTCCTCGCTCTCCTCGCTCCAGGGGAGGTCCAAGAGCCAGTCGAGGTAGGTCCGGACCACCCCCGCCTCCGGGCTCCCGGGCTGGAGCCGCTCGTAGCGGGCGAGCTCCTTCAGGGCCTTTTCCTCGACCTCCTTTGGGAAGCCCTTCTTCTTGATCCGCTCCCTGAGTTCCTCGACCTCGGTGATGTGGTCCTCACCGCCCCCGAGCTCTTTTTGGATCGCCCGCATCTGCTCCCGGAGGTAGTACTCCCGCTGGTTTTTGTCCATCTGCTCCTTGACCCGGGCGGCGATCTTGCGGTCGAGCTCAAAGCGCTCGAGGTCTCTGAGAAGCAGGCCGAGGACCCGCTCGAGCCTCGTCTCGAGCCCCTCCTCGGCGAGGACGGCGGCTTTTTCCTCCGGGGTCCAGGTGGCGACGAAGGCCACCCGGTCGGCGAGCCGGGCGGGATCGGGCTCGGCGAGGATCTCGTGACGCTGGTCGCGGTCGAGCCGAAGGCTCTTGTGCCCGGCGAGGTAGCGCTCGAAGGCCTCGCGCACCCGCTCGGCGAGGACCCGCACCGCCTCGGGGTCCTTCACCCCGGGCTCGGGGACCGGCCGGTAGCGGGCGACGAGGGCCTCGCCCTCCTCGACCTCGAGGAGCTTCCCGCGCTCGAGCCCCCGGGCGAGGATCCTGAGGGTGCCGTCGCTCTGCCGGCTCACCCGGCGGATCTCGGCGACCACCCCGACGGGGTAGAAGTCGGCGAGGCCGGGGTGGTCCACACCCGCGTCCTGCTGGGTGGCCAGGAATAGCCTTTTGCCCTCGGCGAGGGCCCGCTCCACCGCCCGCTTGGAGGCGGGCCGGCCCACGTCGATCCAGGCCTCGGCCCCGGGGAAGAGCACCAGGTTCCGAAGCGGCAAGAGGGGCAATCTGGGTTCGCGCTGAAAGATACGCATCCTGATACCTAGCTGGCCTGCCGGAGCTCGGCCTCGGCGAGCGCGAGCAGGGGCTCGTCGAGGTGCCTTTTGTCGAAGACGATCCGCCGCACGTTCCGCCCGGGCAAAGCGTACATCAGCTCGTACATGCTTCGCTCGATCACCGCCCGGAGCCCGCGGGCGCCGGTGCCCCGCTCCACCGCCCGCCGGGCGATCTCGCGGAGCGCCGCCGGGGTGAACTCGAGTTCCACCCCCTCCATGGCAAAGAGCGCCTGGTACTGCTTGACGAGGGCGTTCTTCGGCTCGGTGAGGATCCGCACCAGGGCGTCCTCGTCCAGGGGCTCGAGCTCGACGATCACCGGCACCCGCCCGACGAACTCGGGAATCAGCCCGAACTTGACCAGGTCCTCGGGGATCACCTCGGGCCGCCCCTCCTTGCGCTCCCCGGAGGCGAAGCCGATGGGGTTTTGGTCAGTGCGGGCCTTGACGATCGCGTCCAACCCCTCGAAGGCCCCGCCCAGGATGAAAAGGATGTTCTTGGTGTTCACCGGGATGAGCTCCTGGTGGGGGTGCTTCCGCCCGCCCTGGGGCGGCACGTGGGCCACCGTGCCCTCGATGATCTTGAGCAGCGCCTGCTGCACCCCCTCGCCGGAGACGTCCCGGGTGATCGAGGGGCCCTCGGACTTGCGGGCGATCTTGTCAATCTCGTCGATGTAGATAATCCCCCGCTCGGCGGCCTCGACGTCCATCCCCGCGGCCTGGAGGAGCCTCAGCACCACGTTCTCCACGTCCTCGCCGACGTAACCGGCCTCGGTCAGGGTGGTGGCGTCGGCGATGGCGAAGGGCACCTCGAGGAAGCGGGCGAGGGTCTCGGCGAGCAGGGTCTTGCCGGTACCGGTGGGGCCGATCAGGAGGATGTTGGACTTTTGGATCTCGACCTCGCCGGCCTCGGCCTGGTGGCGGAGCCGCTTGTAGTGGTTGTAAACCGCCACCGAGAGCACCTTCTTGGCGGCCTCCTGGCCGATCACGTACTGGTCGAGGAAGGCCTTGATCTCGGCCGGGGTGGGCAGCCGCTCGGGCCCCCGGTAGCCGGTCTCCCGGGTCTCGGCAAGGAGCTCGTGGGCCCGCTCCACGCAGTCGGCGCAGATGTAAACCTCGCCGATCGGGGCCTCGAAGAGCCGGCTGACCTCGGGGTAGCCCCGCCCGCAGAAGCTGCAGGTCGCCCTAGCCCGTTTCGCCACGCTTCACCACCCGGTCCACCAGGCCGTATTCCCTGGCCTCCTCGGCGTCGAGCCAGAAGTCGCGGTCGGTGTCCCGGGCCACCCGCTCAAGGGGCTGCCCGGTGTGCTCGGCCAGGATGCGGTTTAGGGTGTCCCGCATCTTGAGGATCTGCTCCGCCCGGATGGCGATGTCGGTGGCCTGCCCCTGGGCCCCGCCCCAGGGCTGGTGGATCATCACCCGGGAGTGGGGCAGGGCGAAGCGCCGGCCGGGCTCGCCCGCGGCCAGGATCACCGCCGCCATGCTGGCGGCGAGCCCGACCACGATGGTCGAGACCGGCGGCTTGACGTACTGCATCGTGTCGTAGATGGCGAGCCCCGCGTCGATCTCCCCGCCGGGGGAGTTGATGTAGAGCTTGATCTCGGCCTTGGGGTTTTGGGCCTCGAGAAAGAGCATCTGAGCCACGACGGTGTTCGCCACCTGGGCGTCGATGGGCGTGCCCAGGAAGATGATGCGGTCCTTCAAAAGGCGCGAGTAGATGTCGTAGACCCGCTCGCCGCGGCTCGTCTGCTCGATGACGTAGGGCACCACCATCGCACTATCCATTCTAGGCCGCAAGCTCGGCGAGCGCCTCTTCCAGCGCCTTGTCGTGGAGCCGGCGGCGGTAGAGCCGGCGGAGGGCGTCCTCGCCGAGGGCCCGCTCGAACTCGGCGGGCTTCATGCCGTAGGCCCGGGCGAGCTCCTCGAGGTGGGCCTTCCACTCCTCCTCGGAGAGCTCGGTGCCGAGCTCCTCGGCGAGCTTCTCGAGCGCAAGCCCCCGGCGCACCCGCCGCTCGGCGCCCTTCTTGACGTCGGACTTGAGCTCCTCGAACTTCTCGGGCTCGAGGCTCTTCAGGTAGTCCTCGAGCGGCACGCCCTTTTTCGCCAGGTCCTCGGCGATCTCGCCCCAGATCGCCCGCTCCTCGGCTTCGAGAAGCGAGGGCGGCAGGTCGGCCTTGAGCCCCTCGGCGAGCTTTTCGAGGAGGGCCTCTTTGCGCGCCTTCTCGGCCTCGGCCCGGGCGCGGTGGAGGAGCTCTTCCCTGATCTTCTCTCGGGCCTCTTCCATGGTCTCGTAGCCCAGGGTTTTGGCGAACTCGTCGTCGAGCTCGGGGAGGCGGATGGCCTTGACCTCCTTGACCTTCACCTTGGCGGTCTTGCCGGTGGGCTCGCCCTCCTCGGTAAAGAGCGGGAGCTCGGCCTCGTCCCCGGCGCGCTTATTGAGGAGGGCCTCCTTGACCTCGTCGTAGGCACGCTCGAGCTCCACCGGGATCTCGCTCCCCTCCTCGGTGACCACGATCACCAGGTCGCCCTCCTCGGCGGGGCCCTCCTTGGTCTCGACCTCGGCGTAGCGGCGGCGCAGGTCCATGAGCGCGGCCTCCACCGCGTCGTCGCCGACCTCGGGCTCCGCTTGCTCGAGCACAAAGCCCCGCCAGTCGGGGAGCTCGACCTCGGGGTAGTTCTCGATCTCGGCCTCGAAGACGAAGGGCTTGCCCAGCTCGAGCTCGCCCTCCACCTTGCGCACGGCCACGGGGGTGAGCTCGAGCGCCTTCAAGACCTCGGGGAGGTGGCGCTCGATCAGCTCCTCGCGCACCTCCGCGAGCAGGGCCTCGCGGCCGAGGCGGGCCTCGAGCACCCGGTCGGGCACCCGGCCGGGGCGAAAGCCCGGCACCCGCACGCGTTTTTTGTACTCAGAAAGGAGGAGGCGGTAGGCCCCCTCGACCTCCTCCGCGGGCACCTCCCCGCGGACGCGCACGCGCCAACCCTCACGTTCGACGATCTCCGGCATGTTCACCTCGGAAGGAAGGGGCGGCCCGACCTCTGGTGCGAGGAGCGGGACTTGAACCCGCACGGGATGAACCCACCAGATCCTAAGTCTGGCGCGTCTACCAATTCCGCCATCCTCGCCGGTCGCGGCCGGGCCGCCCGCTTGGCTGCTCGTAGCCGCCCCGGAGGGCGGCGATTTTGGGGTGAGCGATGGGACTTGAACCCATGACCCCCGGTTCCACAGACCGGTGCTCTAACCACCTGAGCTACGCTCACCGCGCAGCAAGCCCCATTTTAGGAAACGCCCAGGCCCGCGTCAACGCGGCCTGGGTTAGGGTAAGGGTATGCGAAGGCTCGTCTTCCTCCTCATCCTGGCCCTTCCCGCGTTCGCCCAGGGGATTCCGCTCACCACCGCCGCCCGCGAGGGGCTCACCGAGCTCCTGGTGGCGCCGGGCGGGGCCTACCAGAGCTACGCCCTCTACGCCAAGGCGCTTTCGATCCTCGGCCCCGCCGAGCCCTACCGCCACTTCCTGGACGGCGAGCGGACCAAGGTCGAGGCGATCCGGCGCGCGCTCCGGACCTACGGGGTGAGCTTTCCCCAGAAGAACCCCTACCTCGGGACCGTCCGGCTCCCCAAGGACCCCGAGGCCCTCGCCCGGATGGCGCTCGCGCTCGAGGTAAAGAGCGTCTACCTCGCGCGGAGGCTCTCGCGGGTCTTCGCCGACTACGCCGACCTCAAGACGCTTGCCCGCACCCTCGAGGCCGCCGACCAGACCCAGGCGAAGCTCCTCCGCATGGCGATCGCCCAGGGCGGAACCCTGGGCACGGACGTCGTCCGCGGCCTCGCCCGGGACCTGGCGGGCGACCCGGTCTGCCCCTTCGTCTTCGGCAAGGGGCTTTGCCCCTAGCGCTGGCAGCGGGGGCAGTAGTGGGCGCTCCGCCCCTGGATCACCGTCCGGCGGATCGGGGTCCCGCAGCGGGGGCAGGGCTCGCCGGCGCGGCCGTAGACCGAGAGCTTTAGCTGAAAGTAGCCGATCGCCTCGTCCACCCGGCGGTAGCTCTGATCCTTCAGGGTGGTGCCGCCTGCCTCGATGGCGGCCTCGAGCACCTTAAGCACCGCCTCCCGAATCCGCGCCGCCTCCGCCCGGGTGACCCGCGTCCCCCGACGGGTCGGCCGTACCCCCGCCCAAAAGAGGGCCTCGTCGGCGTAGATGTTCCCGAGCCCGGCCACCACCGTCTGGTCCATGAGGATCGCCTTCACCGGCCGGCGGCTCGACCTTAGCCTTTGCCAGAGGTACTCGGCGGTAAACGCCGGGTCCCAGGGCTCGGGGCCGAGCCGGCAAAGGAGCGGCACCCGGCAGCGCTCGGCCTCGGGCACCGTCCAGATCTTCCCGAACCGGCGGGGGTCGTGGAAGTAGATCTCCCCTCCCTCGAGCCGGAAGACCACCCGGGTGTGGGGCGTCTCCCGGAGCCTGAAGCCCCCGCTCATCCCCAAGTGCGCGACGAGGAGCCACCCGCCCGAAAGCCGAAAGAGCAGGAACTTCCCCCGCCGGTCGAGCCCCAGGATCCGCCGGCCCACGGCCTTCTCGGTGTCCCGGTAGCGGGCGGGGTCGGCGTGGACGAGATCGAGGATCCTCTTGCCCTCTACGAGCGGCGAAAGCGCCCGCCGGGTGACCTCGACCTCGGGCAGCTCGGGCACTAAAGCCGCACCCGCCCCTCGT
>WFXV01000230.1 GCA_015490435.1 Thermaceae bacterium | reverse complement strand
CGCCCGAGGAGTGCTTGTCCACCGTGGGCCCGAGCTCGGAGAGGTCCAGGACCTCCCCCGAGTGGGCCATCGCCTCGGTGAGGGCGAAGGTCTCCGCCCGGGTCATGCCCCGGAAGTAGACCGCCATCAACCAGGCCGCCACCTGGTAGTCGGGCACCTCGTCCCGGGTGATCGCCTCGATCCAGGCCCGGATCGCCTCAGGCGCGTGGGCCCGGCCATCGCGCTTTTCACGGATGAACTCCACCGGATGCATCCCTAAAAGCTTACCCGGTGACGCCCCGGTGACGCCCCCGGGCGCAGGCTCAAAACGGAGGTGAGCGATGCAGAGCTGGCTCTTCGCGATCCCTGGCCGCGCTGCTTGCGGCCTGCGGGGAGCGGCCCCCTTGAGCGACGCCCTCCTCGCGGTCTGGCAACAGGGCCAAAGCGGCCTTAGGGCGGTCTTCGCCAAGAGCTGCGGCGAGGCCCCTACCCGCGACGCAATTTTGAGCCTCCCGGGCGCCGACGGCCGCTACCCCGCCCTCGCCGCGCTGGCAGAGCAGGCCCTGGTCGCCTGGATCCAGGCCCAGCCGGGCGGCGGGGGCCAGGTCCTCGTGGCCGAGCTCACGCCCGAGGGCTGGCGGCTTCCCACCCGGGAGGAAGCGCCTTCCCCGGCGGGCACCGCGATCGCAGGCAAGAAGCCGGCGGTAGCCATGGGGGAAGGGGGGATTGCCCTGGTGGCCTGGATCCAGAAGGACGAAGGCGGCACCTCGCGGATCTACGCCGCCCTCAGCCGGTAGCTCCGCGTTATACAATCGGCCTGATATGCCGGTGGCCACCGAACCGCGGGGCCCCGCAACACCCTTGCGGCCCCGGCTTCGTCCGGGTATCACCTCGGCCCTTTACCTGGTATCGGACCTTTTCGCCCTCGCCCTCGCCGCCCTCCTCGCCGTGGGTTTAAAAGCGGCGCTGGACCCCGCCTTCGACTCCCGTCCCTATGCCCACCTGGCCCCGGTACTCTTGTTCTTCCCCCTCGCCTACGCCCTCGCCGGGGCCTATCCCGGCATCGGCCTCGCGCCCCCGGAAGAGCTCAAACGCCTCACCCTCGCCACCACCCTGGTCTACCTCGCGCTCGGCGCCGCCACCTTTCTTTTTAAGGAAGGGGCCACCTACTCGCGGGCCGTCTTCCTGCTCGCCTGGGCCATGGCGCTTTTCCTCGAACCCCTTTTTCGCGCCCTTGCCCGGGAGCTCTTTGCGAAAAAGCCCTGGTGGGGGGTGCCGGTCCTGATCTTGGGCGCCGGGGAGACCGGCCAGCAGATCGCCCGGCGGCTGGCCCGGCAACCCGGACTCGGCCTGAAGCCCGTGGGCTTGCTGGACGACGACCCCCGACTCGAGGAGGTCCCCGCCATAGTCCCCGTGCTCGGGGGAACGGACCGGGCGCCGGAGCTCGCCCGCGCGCTGGGTGTTCGCATCGCGGTGGTGGCACTGCCGGAGGAACCCCGCTCGCGCAGGCTGGCCCTGCTGGACCGCCTGAGCGAGAGCTTCCCCCAGCTCGTCTACGTTCCCGACCCCCCGGGCTTCTCCTCGCTCTGGGTCACGCCCAAAGACCTTGGGGGCGTGCTCGGGCTTGAAGTGCGAAAAAGGCTCCTCCTTCCCGGCCCAAGGGCACTCAAACGAGCCCTGGACCTCGCCCTCGCCTCGGTGCTGGGCCTTGCGCTCGCCCCGCTTTTCCTGATCCTCGCTGCCTGGATCAAGCTCGACTCCCCGGGTCCGGTCTTCTTCGGCCACCGCCGGCTGGGGCTCGGGGGCCGGCCCTTCGTGGCCTGGAAGTTCCGCACCATGGTGCAAGACGCCGAAGCCGTGCTCGCCGACTACCTGGCCCGAAACCCCGACGCCCGAGCGGAATGGGCCGCACGCCAGAAACTGCGGAACGATCCCCGCGTTACCCGGGCCGGGCGGATCCTCCGCAAATTCAGCCTGGACGAGCTTCCTCAGCTCTGGAACGTGCTCAAAGGGGAGATGAGCCTGGTCGGACCCCGCCCCATCGTCGAGGAGGAGGTGCCGCGTTACGGCGAGGCGGTGCGCCTTTACTTTCGCGTTCGTCCCGGGATGACCGGACTCTGGCAGGTTTCCGGCCGGAACGATACCACCTACGCCGAGCGAGTGGAGCTCGACGCCTACTACGTCAGGAACTGGTCAGTCTGGCTCGATCTCTACCTCCTCGCCCGCACCGCCTGGGTGGTGCTCACCCGAAAGGGTGCCTACTAGCAGCGTGCGCCGGGAGCTTGCCTTCGTATACGCGGTCACCCTGGCGGGCATGGCGGCGCCGGCGCTCTTGCTGCTCGTGCTCGTGCGCCTGCTCGACCCCGGGGCCTACGGCCAGCTAGCGGCGGCGCAGGGAATCGCGGTCTTCCTCGGGGTTTTCGCCGATTTTGGCCTCTTCTATAGCGGCTCGGCGGCGGTAGCCCGGGTCCGCGGGCACCCCGAGCGGCTCGGGGCTGTCGTGACCGCGGGACTTTTGCTCCGCGTCCTGGCGAGCACCGCCGCCGCGCTCCTCGCCTACGCGCTGCTCGCGGGCCACCCCCTGCTCTCCCAGAACCGGGTCCTACCCCCTTTGGGGGCGCTCCTCACCCTTGCCTACGGGCTATCCCCGGCCTGGCTCTACTGGGGGCTCGACCGCCAGAAAGGGCTCGCCCTCGCCGAGCACGGCCCCCGCATTCTGCTCCTTCTCTTGGTTCTGGCGGCTGCTGCGCTTGCGCCCCTTTCCCCTGCACACGTTTTGCTCCTGCAAACCCTGGCGGTGGCGGGGGTTTACGCTGCCCTTTGGGTGCGCGTCATGCCTGGGCTCGCCCTCCGCCGCCCCCGGGCAAAAACGCTTTTGGCCCTTGCCCGGGACTCGGCCCAGCTCTTTCTCTACCGCCTCTTTGCCGCCGGCTTTTCTAACCTAAACCCCTATCTCCTGGGCCTCGCCGCCCCCGCCGAGGCGGTGGGCAGCTTCGCCGCCGCCGAGCGGGTAGTGCGGGCGGGGCTCTCGCTCACCGAGCCCCTGCTCCGCTACCACCTGCCCAAGCTCAAAAGCCGGGGCAAAGGGGCGCGAAGGCGGCTTCACGTGGAGCTCGCTTTGCTTTCCAGCGCGCTCTTCCTCTTCTTCGTGCTGCCCGCCCGCCCCTTGCTCGAACTCCTCCTGGGTCCCCGTTTCGCGGAGACCGGCACACTGGAAACGGTCTTCGTAGTGCTCAGCTTGCTCTTGCTGCTTCACCCCCAGGGCAAGGCGCGGCTGCTCGCGGGCGTCTTCGCCGCCGGCGCCACCGGGCGGGCGCTCGCGGTCGAGGCCGCCGCCTTTGGCGCCTACGCCCTCGGCGCCCTCGCGCTTTACGCCGGGGGCTGGCTCGCCCCCTTAAGCCTCGCGGGCATGCTGGTCGCGGTGGAGGCGCTTATTCTCCTGCTTGCCCTGCTAGCCGAGAGAGCACGGCGAGGGCGTTCCTGAGCCCGATCAACAGGTAGGCAAGCGGAAAGAGGAAAAGCACCCATACATCAAGGCTCAAGAGGTACGCTAATAGGGCCGTGAAAACCAGCCCCGAGGGGGCAAAGAGCCAGCGGAGGAGGGCAGGGCCCCCGCCGCCCGCGCCCGGGTTGCCTTTCCGGGTCTCGGCCACCGCCCAGCGGAAGAGGTAGGCGGAAACCCCGAGGAGCGGCCACGGGGAGCCGGAGGGGGCGAGCAACAGGTAAGCGGAGAGGGCGAGGAGGTGCACGCCCCAGGCGAGGAGCCGGTCGAGCCAGGCCCCGAGCTCGGAGCGCTTTCCGGTAAGGCGGGCGAGCTCGCCGTCCACCAGGTCCAGGGTGTAGACCAGGTGGTAGGCGAGAAAGAGAAGAAAAAGCCCCCCTCCCTTTGGCAAGAAGGCGGCGATGGGGGGCGCCAGGAAGGCGAGGAGCACCGCGAGCAGGGTGAGGTGGTTGGGGTGCAGGCGGGGGAATCGGCGGGCAAGGGCCAGGGTCAGGTAGATGGAAAAACGCCGGTGAAGGTAGAAGGCCTCGGGGTCCTCCGTGGCGCGGGGTTTTTGCAGCCTCGCCCTGAGCGACCGGACTTCGGGCGGGTCCCAGGGAAGAAAGGGGTAGTCGCTAGCC
>WFXV01000229.1 GCA_015490435.1 Thermaceae bacterium | reverse complement strand
GCCCCTTCGTGCTCGCCCCCTGGCTCAAGGAGGAGACCGGCCTGCCGGTTCTGGTGGCCGGGGGCCTGGCCACGGGGCAGCATCTCCTGGCCGCGCTCGCCCTCGGGGACGCGGGGTATTTCGGCACCCGCTTCATCGCCACCCTTGAGTCGGCGGCCGACGAAGCCTACCGGCGGATGGTGCTCGAGGCTGGCCCCGAGGACGTGGTCTACACCGACGCGGTCACCGGGGTGCCCGCGAACTTCCTGGCCCCCTCGCTCGCGCGCTTTCGGGAGGGCGCGAAGCCCTGGAAGGAGGTCTACTCCGCAGGCCACGCGGTCGCCTTCGTGCGCGAGGTGGTCCCGGCCGGGGCGTTGGTCCACCGGATCGCCGAGGAATACCACCGGGCGAAAGAGGCCTTGCCCTAGGGGCTCTGGATTAGCCCGGAGGTCCTTGCTATTGCTTTCACAAGCAACCGGCAGTATAGGGGACTTTTGCTCTTTTCATCGGGGGAAACTAGTGCTACCTTGAGGGCTGGACGCGGGTTCTTTGCATATTCATGAACCCGGGTCCCGGAGGTGGCTTATGGCCGTCTTGAAGGTCCAGACCGAGCGGAAGTACCGGCCCATCACGTTGGCCAACATCGAGGAGCTTCCCGAGTGGAAGGCCCTGGACCCCGAGGTCCAGGAAGCGGTGCGGGTGGTCTCCCAGGTGTTGCCCTTCCGCACCAACGAGTACGTGGTGCGGGAGCTGATCGACTGGTCCAAGGTGCCCGAGGACCCCATCTTCATCCTCACCTTCCCGCAAAAGGGGATGCTCGAGCCCGAGGACTTCAACCGCATCCGCGACCTGATGCGCAAAGGGGCGCCCAAGGAGGAGATCCGCCGGGCGGCGCACGAGATCCGGCTCAAGATGAACCCGCACCCCGCCGGCCAGCTCACCCACAACGTGCCCACTCTGAACGGCCGGCGCCTCGAGGGCCTGCAGCACAAGTACCCCGAGACTGTCCTGATCTTCCCCGGGCCGGGTCAGGTCTGCCACGCGTTCTGCACCTACTGCTTCCGCTGGGCCCAGTTCGTGGGCGAGCCCGACCTTCGGATGGCGACCAACGAGTCCAAGGACCTGCAGGACTACCTCAGGGTCCACAAGGAGGTCACCGACCTGCTCTTCACCGGCGGTGACCCGATGGTGATGAAGACCCCGGTCTTCGAGCGCTTCATCCGCCCGCTCCTCACCGAGGAGTTCGCCCACGTGCAGAACATCCGCATCGGCACCAAGGCGCTCGCCTACTGGCCGTTCCGCTTCTTCGACGACGACCTTCTGCGCCTCTTCGAGGAGATCGTCAAGGCCGGGCGGCACCTCGCGATCATGGCCCACTTCACCCACCCCAACGAGCTCGAGACCGACGCCGTGCGCGAGGCGATTAAGGTGCTGCGCTCGGTGGGCGCGGAGATCCGCACCCAGTCCCCGGTGGTGGCCCACATCAACGACGACCCCAACGCCTGGGCCAAGAAGTGGAAGGAAGAGGTGCGGCTCGGGATGGTGCCCTACTACATGTTCATCGAGCGCGACACCGGGCCCAAGCAGTACTTCGAGGTGCCCCTGGTCAAGGCCTGGGAAATCTTCCGGAACGCCTACAAGCAGGTCTCCGGTCTGGGCCGTACCGTGCGCGGGCCGAGCATGTCGGCCTTCCCGGGCAAGGTGCGGGTCGCCGGCGTGGCCGAGATCAACGGGGAGAAGGTCATCGTGCTCGAGTTCCTCCAGGGCCGGAACCCCGACTGGGTGGGCCGTCCCTTCTTCGCCAAGTACGACGAGAAGGCCACCTGGCTTGACCAGCTCAAGCCCGCCTTCGGCGACAAGTTCTTCTACGAGGACGAGCTCGCCGAGATGGTGAAGCGGGGGCTTTCCGGCTAGAGGCAGGCCAGAAAAACGTTAAGCCGGGGGTTAAACCCCGGCTTTTTCGCGTTTTGGGGACAAACGGCCCCTTTCCCTCCCCCGACGATGGCGGCGTCGCGGTATACCGGGCGGCTTTGAGGAGGCTTTGTGATGCGCAAGTTTTTCAAAAAAGCGGCTTTGGGTGGGTTCTTGCTCGCGCTCTTTTCCGCCTGCGGCCTGCTCTCGGGACCCGGTGGGGAGGTCGTGGTGGAACTGCCCCGGGGCGGGAGCGTGACCCAGGCGGTAGAGGTGGCCCTGCCCGACCCCGGGAGCGGGGAGCTCGCCGCCGACGTGATGTGGCTCGTTGACCTCTCGGGCAGCTTCGGCGACGACCTTACGAACTGGCAGGCCACCACCAACGAGATCGCCTCCGCCTTGAAGAGCGTGATCCCCAACACCCGGATGGCGCTCGCAAGCTTTGTCGACGCGCCCTGCGGGGACTTCGGCATGGAGGGCGACTACGGGTACCGGCTCGAGCTCGCCTTCACCTCCGACGTCGGCGCGCTCCAGGCGAAGGTGAACGGCCTTTCGATCTTCAACGGCGGCGACTGGCCCGAGTCCCAGCTCGAGGCCATGTACCAGGCGATGACCGGCGCCGGCCGCAGCGTCGCCGTCTCCGGTTGCGAGGGGGCCTCGATCCCCGTCACCAACCCCGGCTGGGGAAGCGAGCGCCTTCGCTTCCTGGTGGTCTCCACCGACGCCACCTTCCACACCCCGGCGGACAGCGGGTACCCCTACCCCACCACGGTGGACGACGTGATCCAGACCGCGGAGCGGCTCGGGGTGACCATCGTCTTCATGAACAGCGGCTCGGTGGACGAGGCGGCGAACACCATCGCAGAGGGAACCCACGGGGCCGTCTTCGACGTGAACTCGGACAGCAGCGGTCTGGTGGACGCGATCCGGAACGCGGTGAGCGGCGCGGTCACCGAGGCCGAGGTCCGGCTGGTGCCGGTGGGCGACGGGGGTTTGGTCAGCGCCATCAGCCCGGCGACCCAGAAGGTCAACCTCGCCACCACCCGCTCGCTCACCTTCGAGGTCACCTTCACCGACGCGGGGATCGCCGCGGGAGAGGTGCGTTTCGCCCTCGAGGTACGGGTAAACGGCTCGCTCATCGGGACGATCCCGGTGCGGGTCGTGCTCAAGTAGGTCGGCTTTTTCCGCCCGGTCCGGCCGCCCGGGGCCGGGCGGGCTTTTGCTATAGACGAATGGGAACCTTCGCCCACGCAGCCCAGGCCGATGAGCTGGGGGCGCTTTTCAACAAGCTCTTCAACGCGGTACGCGCCTCCGGTCGGATCAAGCTCACCTTCGATCCGCCCCCGGCCATGGGCGAGGAGATCACCGGCACCCTGGTGGTGATGGTGAACGGCGCGGTCTACGAGGTCGAGCTCGCCATCCAGTTCTAGCGCTAGACTGAAGGCGTGATCGTATACGGCCGGCGCCCGGTCCTCGAGGCCGCCCGTGAGGGCCGGGCGCGGCGTATCTTCCTAGCCCGGGGGGTGGAGCGGCGGCTGGTCCGGGAGGTGGAGGCGACCGGGGTGCCCTTTGAATGGACGAGCCGGGTGGAGCTCGCCCAGCTCGTGGGCACCACCCGCCACCAGGGCATCGCCGCCGAGGTGGAGGAGATCGCCTACGCCGAGGCCGAGGCCCCCTTCCGCCGGGCGGAGAGCCTGGGGGAGCTTCCCCTCCTCGTGCTCCTCGACGGAATCACCGACCCCCAGAACTACGGGGCGATCATCCGGAGCGCCGAGGCCCTCGGGGCCCACGGGGTGGTGAGCGAGGAGCGCCGGAGCGCGCCCCTCTCGGCGGCGACGGTCAAGGCGAGCGCGGGGGCGGCCTCCCGCATCCCCCTGGTGCGGGTGAAGAACCTTCCCCGCTACATCGAGGAGCTAAAAGACCGCGGGGTCTGGGTCTACGGCCTCGCCGGCGAGGCCGAGCGCACCCTGGAGGAGGCCGACTACCGCCGCCCGCTGGCTTTGGTGATCGGCTCCGAGGGCAAGGGGATGCGCCGGCTGGTGCGGGAGAAGTGCGACGAGCTCTTGCGGATCCCCCTGCGGGGGAGCACGCCCTCGCTGAACGCGAGCGTGGCCGCGGGTATCGCGCTTTACCGCGTCTGGCGGGGGCGGGAGGGGTGAGGATGGATCCCGCTGGTTTGCTTGTCGAGCTGATCCGGGCGAAGAGCCCGAGCACCGAGGAGGGCCCGGTCCGGGAGGTGCTCGAGGAGGCGCTCCGAGGGCTCGGGCTCGACCTCGAGGTGGACCGGGCGGGGAAC
>WFXV01000228.1 GCA_015490435.1 Thermaceae bacterium | reverse complement strand
GGTAGGGGGCGAGGAGGGCGGCCAGCACGAAGGCGAGGAGGATTAGCATGCCGGCCACCGCCGCCGGGTTTTTGAAAAGCCGCCTACGCATAGCGCACCCTCGGATCGAGCCAGAGGTAGGCGAGGTCCACCGCTAGGTTGACGAGCGCGAGCAGGAGGGCGAAGACGATCACCGAGGCCTGCACCACCGGGAAGTCGCCCTGCTCCACCGCGAGGAGCACGAACCGCCCCATCCCCGGCCAGGCGAAGATCGTCTCGGTGATCACCGCCCCCGAGAGCAGGGTGCCGAGCTGCAGCCCGACGATGGTCACCACCGGGATGGCGGCGTTCCGGAGCGCGTGCTTGTAGACCACCACCCGCTCGGAGAGCCCCTTGGCCCGGGCGGTGCGGACGTAGTCGCTCCTTAGCTCCTGGAGCACGCCGTTTCGGGTGAGCCGGGCGATCGAGGCGGTGACGAAGGTGCCTACGGTGATCGTGGGCAGGATGAGGTGGCGGATCGTCCCGTAGCCCGAGATCGGGAGCCAATGGAGCTTGAGCCCGAAGACCATGATGAGGACGAGGCCGAGGAAGTAGACCGGGATCGACTGGCCCAAAAGGGCGAGGGTCATCACCAAGAGCTCGGCGAAGGTGCCCTTTTTGAGGGCGGCGAGTACCCCGGCGGGGATGCCGAGGATAAGGGCGAAGAGGAGGCCGGCGCCGGCGAGCTTGAGGGTCGCCGGCATGCGGCCGAGCACGAGGCCGAGCGCCGGCTCCTGGCTCCTCAGGCTTACCCCGAAGTCGCCGTGGGCGAGCTTCCAGAGGTAGCGGCCGTACTGCACGTAGAGGGGGTCGTCGAAGCCGTAGGCCCGGCGGAGCTCGGCCCGGGCCTCGGGGGAGGCGTCGAGCGGCAGGAGCAGGTCCACCGGGTCGCCGGAGAGGTAGAGAAGAAAGAAGGCCAGGGTGGCCGCCCCCCAGGCGACCACCCCGACCAGTAGCAGTCTGCGAACGACGAAGGCGATCAACTTCGGGCTACTTCACGAGCTCCATGTCGAAGGCCCAGAGCAACTCGTCGGGCCGCGGCTGCCACTTGACCCGTTTCGCCACCCCGTAGATGTCCTTCTGCTGGTAGAGGAAGATCCAGGGCGCCCCCTGGCGCACGCGCTCGAGCGCCTTCTTGTAGAGCTCCTTGCGCTTTTCCTGGTCCACGATCTGCTGCGCCTCGAGCACGTACTTGTCGAACTCGGGATCCTTCCAGTAGCTGAACTTGGTCTGCGGCGGGCCGCCTTCCACGGTGCCGCCGTAGAGCAGGGTGAAGAGGGTGTTGTCGGCGTCGAACTGGGCGTTGCCCCAGCCGATCATCCAGGCGTCGGTGTCCAGCTTGCGGTTCAGGATCTGCTTGACGTAGGTGCTCCACTCCTTGATGCGGAGGTCGACCTTGACCCCCACCTTCTTGAGCTGCCCGACCACCGCCTCGGCCACCTGACGGTCGTTCAGGTAGCGGCCGGAGGGCGCCGACATCGAGAAGGTGAAGCCGTTCGGGTAGCCGGCCTCGGCGAGGAGCTTCTTCGCCTTCTCGGGGTCGTAGGGGAAGGGCTCGCAAAGCGCCTCGTCGTAGCCGAACATGTAGGGGTTCAAGGGGCAGCCCACCGGCACCCCGAAGCCGCCCAGCACGTGCTTGACGATCGCTTCCTTGTCCACCGCGTAGTTGAGCGCGAGCCGGACCTTGGGGTCGTGCAGCGGGCCCTCACCCTTGACGTCGAGCACGATGAAGATGTTCCGAATCGAGGGGACGCTCCGCACCTCGGCGACGCCCGAGCCCTCCACCGTGGGCACCGCCTCGGGGGAGAGGTTGGTGATGATGTCCACGCCGCCGGTGAGCAGCTCGGCGACCCGGGAGGAGGCCTCGGGGATGGGCCTAAAGACCACCCGCTTCACCTTGGGCTTGCCCGCCCAGTAGTCCTCGTTGGCCTCGAGGACGATCTCCTGGTCCTTGACCCACTTGACGAACTTGTAGGGGCCGGTCCCCACCGGGTGGTTGGCGAAGTAGTCGGCGCCCTTCTCCTCGATGTACTTCTTCGGCACCACCCAGAGGTAGGTAAGCCGGGTCAAGAAGAGCGGGAAGGGTTTTTCGGTGTAGACCTTGAGGGTGTACTTGCCGGTGACCTCGACCTTCTTGATGGGCTTGAAGTAGGTCGAGTACTTGAGGGGCTTCTTGGGATCGAGGAGGCGGTCGAAGTTGAATTTCAGGACCTCGGCGGTGAGCTCCTCGCCGTTATGGAACTTGATCCCGGGCTTGATCTTCAGCTCCCAGGTGAGGTTGTCGAGGGCCTTGGCCTCGCCCAGCCAGGGCTCGTAGGAGCCGTCCGGGAGCCGGCGGTAGAAGTTGTCGAAGATGTTGGCGGTGACGTTCCCGGTCGGGGTTTCCTGGTGGTTGACCGGGTCGAGGGTGGTGGCGTCCACGCCCTGGGCGATGACCAGGGTATCCCCCCGCGCCCAGGCCAGGCTGAGGAACGCCACCGCGAAAAGGACCCACCAACGTTTTTGCATAAATATCCCCCCTTGGGCCCCAAGGCTAGCACGCGGGGCGCCGGGCTTCAAGGCTCGGTAAGATGGGTTCCATGGCGAGGCTCCACGACCTTCCCATCGGCGAGAAGGCGCCGGAAGTGGTGCACATGGTGATCGAGGTTCCCGCCCGGAGCGCGAACAAGTACGAGTTCGACGAGGAGACCGGGATGATCAAGCTCGACCGGGTGCTGCCCTCGTCCCAGGTCTATCCCGGCGACTACGGCTTCATCCCCCAGACCCTGGCCGAGGACGGCGACCCCCTGGACGGGGTGATCCTCTCCACCTTCCCCCTCCTGCCCGGGGTCCTGGTCGAGGTGCGCCCGGTGGCGCTCATCGAGATGGAGGACGAGAAGGGGCCGGACTCGAAGATCATCGGGGTGGTCGCCGAGGACCCCCGCTGGGACCAGGTCAAGGACCTTTCCGACGTGCCCCAGGGGATCCTCGACGAGATCCAGAACTTCTTCGAGACCTACAAGGCGCTCGAGGCCAAGAAGGGCAAGTGGGTCAAGGTGACCGGGTTCAAGGACCGGGCCGCCGCCCTGGAGGAGCTCAAGGCCTCGATGGAACGCTACCGCGCGGGCGCAAACCGGTAGACCGCGCCCCGGTAGTCCACCAGGTAGAGCTCGCCCGCCGCGTCCTCCCCGAAGGAGGCGATGCGGGCGGGCGTTTTTAGCAGAAGCTCCCGCTTCCAGACGCCGCCCTCACGAAAGCCCACCCAGACCCGGCCGGAGCAGAAGTCGCCGAAGACGTACTTGCCCCAAAGGGCGGGGATTGCCCGGCCGCGGTAGACGAAGCCGCCGGTGATGCTGCAGCCCTCGTCGTGGCCGTACTCGAGCACCGGCAGCACCAGCTCCTCGGTGCGGCAGCCCTCGGGCGGCTCGAAGCAGTGGCTTCCCTCCATGATGTCCCAGCCGAAGTTCCAGCCCTTCCCCTCCCCGGCGGGCACGAAGTTGACCTCCTCCCACTTGTCCTGTCCCACGTCGGCGATGTAGAGGTCGCCGGTCTCGCGGTCGAAGCTGTAGCGCCAGGGGTTTCGGAGACCCTTCGCCCAAATCTCGGGGGCGGGATCGCGGGCCTCGACGTCGAAGCGGAGCATCTTCCCGAGGAGGCTTTTCGGGTCCTGGGCGGCCTCCAGGGGGTCGCCCGCGCCCCCGCCGTCCCCGGTGCCGACGTAGAGAAGCCCGTCGGGGCCGAAGGCGAGGTGGCCGCCGTTGTGGTTGGCGTAGGGCTGCTTGAGGTAGAAGATCCGGCGCACCGGGCGCTTTTCCCGGAACTCCCAGACCTCGGTGTCGCCCTTTTTGTTGGTGTAGTTCAGGTAAAACCGGGGGTCCTTGGGGTAGTCGGGGTGGAAGGCGAGGCCTAAAAGCCCCCGCTCGCCGCAGCAGGAGACCCGGTCCGAGATGTCGAGCCAGACCCGCTTCTTCTCGTCCACGATGCGGCCCCCCTGGAGCAGGACGAGGAGGCCGCCTTCGGGCTCGGCCACCACCCCCACCGGGCGGGCGAGGCCCCGGACCACCGGCTTGAGCGCGACCTGGGCCTCGGCGAGGCCGGCGAGCAAGAGCAGGAGAAGGATTCCAATCCTGGGCATGTTCCTGGGATTTTACCCCGGCTACCATGGAGGCGTGCTCCACCGCCGGATCGCCCAGCGGCTGGCCTGGCGAAAGCGGGTCGCGCTCGGGTTCTTGCTGCTTCTTTTGGGGGCGCTCCTCGCGCTTTTCACCGGCCATCGCGCCGCTCTCCTCCTGCCCCTCGCGGCGCTTTTCTACCCCGCCCGCCGGGAGGAGGGGCGGGCCCTCTTCTACCTCGACCGCTTCGGCCTCGCCTACCGGGCCTGGCTCGAGGCCGAGCCCGAAGACCCCCTCTACCCCGAGCTCGCCCGCGCGGCCCGGGAGCAAGAAAGGCGCGTCCCCCTCCCTCGCCTTCCCCTTTGGGAGGGGGCGCTCTTCGCGCTCCTTTGGGCCGGGCTCGGGGCCGGGCTCTTCCCGCCGGGGGAAGCTTGGGTCGCCGGCGGCCGGGAGGCGCCGCCCGCCCTGACCCGGGAGGCCGCGCCGGAAGAGGAAGGCGGGAAGCCCGCCACGGCGCCCGGCGAGGCCGAGCCCGGACCGCGGGAGCAGGGCCCCGCCGAGGTCCGGGAAGCGGCGCCCCCGGAAGGGGACCGGGCGGCGGGGCCCGAAACGGGACCGGAGGCGAAGGGGCGGCACGAGGCCCCGCCGCCTGAAGGGGAATCGGCGGCGGTAGCGGCGGACGCCAACGGGTCCCGAGGGGACGCGCCTTTCTTGCTCCCGGGCCGCGCGGGCGAGCTCGGGGTAGAGGGGGTCTTCGGGCTCGGCCTCGAGCCAGGCCCGGTAGGCGAGGCCGAAGC
>WFXV01000227.1 GCA_015490435.1 Thermaceae bacterium | reverse complement strand
CTCGGGGTGGTGCTGGCGCTCGGGGTGTTGAACGTCGGTTCCGAGGGGTACGGCGCCATCGAGATGGCGCTCGCGCTGGGGGCGGTGCTGGGGGCGGTCTGGGTGCCGGTCTGGACCCGGCGGATCGACCGAGAACGGGTCTTCGCCTACTCCTTCCTGCTCTTCGGGGTGGGGATCGCCTCGGTGGCGCTTTGGCCGGTCTTCCCCTGGGCGGTCGCCGCCTACTTCCTGAGCGGGCTCTTCAACCAGGGGTTTTTGGTCCCGGTTCGGAGCCTGCTCCAGCTCGAAACCCCCAAGCACCTGGTCACCCGGGTCTTCGGGGCGGTGGGCTCGGTAACCGGCACCGCGGTGCTGCTCGGGGTGATGGGCGGCGGCGTGGTGGCCGACCGCATCGGGGTGCTCCCCACCTACTTCCTGGCCGGGATGGGGGTGGCGCTGGTGGGGGTGTACCTGATCGCGATCAAGCTCAGGAGTCGTTACCTTCCCCCGCGTTGAGCCAGCGGGCGGCCTCGAGGGCGTGGTAGGTGAGGATGAACTGGGCGCCGGCCCGGCGGATGCCGGTGAGGGTTTCGAGCACCACCCGCCGCTCGTCCAGCCAGCCCCGCTCGGCGGCGGCCTTGATCATGCTGTATTCCCCGGAGACCAGGTAGGCGGCGACGGGTTTTTCGAAGCGCTCCTTGAGCAGGTGCACCAGGTCGAGGTAGGCGAGGGCGGGCTTCACCATCAGCATGTCGGCGCCCTCGGCGTCGTCGAGGCGGGCTTCCCGGAGCGCGTCCCAAACCCCAGCGGCGGGGTCCATCTGGTAGCTCTTGCGGTCGCCGAAGGCGGGGGCGCTGTCGGCGGCGTCGCGGAAGGGGCCGTAGAAGGCGGAGGCGAACTTGACCGCGTAGGAGAGGATGGGCACGTGGGTGAGGCCGGCCTCGTCGAGGGCCCGGCGGATCGCCGCCACCTGCCCGTCCATCATCGCGCTAGGGGCGACCACGTCGGCCCCGGCCCGGGCCTGGCTCACCGCGGTCTTGCCCAGGAGCTCGAGGGTGGGGTCGTTCGCCACCTGGTCGCCGACCAGGACGCCGCAGTGCCCGTGGGCGGTGTACTCGCAGAGGCAGGTGTCGGCGATGAGGAGGAGGTCAGGGTAGTGGCGCTTCAAAAGGCGGAGGGCCTGCTGCACCACCCCCTCGTCGTCGTAGGCGCCGTGGCCGAGCTCGTCCTTTTGCTCCTTGGGCAGGACCCCGAAGAGGATCACCCCGCCCACGCCGGCTTCCCTGGCCTCGCCGGCGGCCTCCACCAGGCTTTCGAGGCTGTGCCGGTACTGGCCGGGCATCGAGGCGATGGGCTCGGGGTCCTTGCCGAGGTGGACGAAGAAGGGCTGGACCAGGTTGCGGGGCTCGAGCACCACTTCCCGCACCAGCCGCCGGATCTCGGGGGTCATGCGCAAGCGACGGGGGTGTTCCATACCGGGACGTAGTTTATCCCCTGCCTATAATGGGGGCCCGGAGGCGCGATGAACCTCAAGAAGCTGATGAAGGAAGCGCAAAAGGCCCAGGCCAAGGCCGCCGAGATCCAGGCGCGCCTCGCCGAGACCGAGGTGGTGGGGAGCGCCGGCGGCGGCCTGGTCCGGGTGGTGGCGAACGGCCACGGCCAGATCCTCGGGGTCGAGATCCAGCCCGATGCGGTGGACCCCGACGACGTCGAGGCCCTCGCCGACCTCGTGCTGGTCGCGATCCAGGACGCGCAGGCCAAGGCCCGCGAGCTCGCCGAGCGCGAGATGCAGGGCACCCTGGGCGCGCTCGGGGGGCTTTTGGGAGGCGGTTTTTGAAGCAGCCGGCGGCCCTCGTCGCCCTGGCCCGGGCGCTTTCCCGGCTCCCCGGGGTGGGGCCGAAGACCGCCCAGCGGCTCGCCCTCACCCTGGCGCTGGACAAGGGCCTGGCACAGGAGCTCGAGGAGGCGCTCGCCGAGTCCCGGGCGCGGCTCGGGGTCTGCCGGGTTTGCGGCAACCTGGCGGAGGGGGAGCTCTGCCCGGTCTGCGCCGACGAGACCCGGGACCGCTCGATCATCGCGGTGGTCGAGACCCCGGCCGACGTCTACGCGATCGAGAAGAGCGGGGAGTTCCGCGGGGTCTACCACGTGCTCGGCGGGGTCTTGAACCCCTTGGAGGGCGTGGGGCCCGACGAGCTCAACATCGAGGGCCTGCTCGCCCGGCTTGAAGGGGTGGAGGAGGTACTGATCGCCACCTCGATGACCGTGGAGGGGGAGGCCACCGCGGCCTACCTGGGGGAGCTTCTTAAAGACAAGGGGGTTCGGGTCACGCGACCGGCCTACGGCCTGCCCGCCGGGGGTAGCCTGGAGTACGTGGACGAGGTCACGCTGGCTCGGGCGCTGAGCCACCGGCGACCCGTGGGGGAGTGAGGGATCGTGTGGCTTTTTGACCTGGCGCAGATACCCATCGTCGAGCGGGCGGTGGTCGCCTCCGCCGACGGGCTGGTGATCGAGGCGGCCGGGCACCGGGGGCCGGACCCCGAGTTCCTCGCCGCCGAGATCGCCGCCCTTCGCCGGGGCATGGAGGGGATCGCCCGCCGGCTCGGGGGGGAGCCGCGGCGTTTCGTGATCACCTTCGACGAGCGGGAGCTGCTAGTCGTCTGTGAGGGGGAGGTCTGCGTGGGCGCGGTGATCCAGCGGGGGCCCGAGCGCCGGCAGGTGGGGCAGGAGCTCTCGCGGCTCGCCCTGTTGATCGCCGAGGAACTGGGAGGCTAGCCGATGGAAGCGCTGAAACCGCTCTCGGAGGTACAGGGCGTTCTGGCCTGGGCGCTGGTGGGGGAGGATGGGTTCGTGCTCGAGGCCTACCGCCGCCCCGAGGTCGAGGTGGGGGACCTGCTCGGGGGGCTCGGGGTGAGCGTGCTCGCCACCGCCCGGGCGGTCGCCGAGGAGCTCGGCAAGGGCCCGATCGAGGAGGTCATGGTCGAGTACGACGAGGGGCCGGTGCTGATGGTCCCCACCGGGAAGGGGCCGGTGCTGATGGTGCTTTTGGATCAGGTGGCGAGCCTCGGGCGCGTGCGCCTCGCCCTCAAGCGGGTGCTGCCCGCCCTCAAGGAGGAGCTGCCGTGAGCGAGCTCAACCTGGACATCGACCGCGAGACCGCCAAGGGCCGCTACGCCAACATGGCGGTGATCTCCCACACCCAAAACGAGTTCCTGATCGACTTCGCCCTTTTGCAGCCCCAGGGGCCGGCGCTGGTGGTGGCCCGGGTGATCACCAGCCCCCGCCACGCCAAGGCCTTGCTCCGCTCGCTGGCCGAGAACATCCGCCGCTACGAGGCCACCTTCGGGCCGATCGCCGAGGAGGGCGAGGCCCGGGGGCCCTGGGGCCAGGCTTAGTCCCGCATCGCGGGGAGCTCCCCGCCCGGGGGCGGGGGCAGGTCGTCGAGGCTCTCCAGGCCGAAAAGCTCGAGAAAGTGCGGGGTGGTGCGGTAGCGCCGGGGGTGCTTGCCCTCGGCGGCGATCAGGCCGCGCTCGAGCAATCCCTCGAGCACCGCGCCCGAGTCCCGGCCGCGGGCGGCGTCGATCGCCGCCTTGGTGATCGGCTGGTGGTAGGCGACGATGGCGAGGACCTCGAGCGCGGCCTTGGAGAGCCGGGGCGGCCGGGCCTTGAGCGCCCGGCGTACGAGCTCGGCGTAGTCCGGGTGCACCACCAGGCGGACCCCGCCGGCGACCCGCTCGAGCGCGACGCCGAACGCCCCGTTCGAGAGCTTGCTCTCAAGCTCATCCACGAGACCGCCGACCTCGCCCGGCTCCTTCCCGAGCCCGCGGGCGAGCTCTTCCAGGGTCACCGTCCGGCCGGCGGCGAAGAGGATGGCGAGCAAGGCGGCGCTTTCTCGTTTCAACGTGCCTCCAGAAAACGGCGGAGTTCGGCTTCGGGGATCGCCTCCGCCCGGATCACCCGCCCCCGTACCAGGTCCACCACGCTCGAGGCCCGCCCCGGCGGCGGCGGTCCCGGGACCACGAGGTCCACCGGGAACCTTCTGGCCTCCTCTTCGCTTCGCACTGGGGGCGTGCCGCTTTTGTTCAGGCTGGTGGCGGCGACCAAGCCCCCCACCGCCCGGAGCAGCGCCCGGAGCTCGGGGTGGTCGGGGAGGCGGAGGCCCAGGGTGCGCTCCGCGCCGATGGCGGGAAAGGCCCTTCCTGCCGGCACCACCAGGGTGAGGGGGCCGGGCCAGTAGCGCTCGGCCAGGGCCCAAAACCGGGGGTCGCGGAAGCCCTCGGGGAGGAGGTGCTCGGCCACCTCGAGCTCGGCCACCAGGAGCTGGAGCGGCTTCTCCCGTTCCCGCCCCTTCATCCGGTAGACCCGGGCGACGGCCTCGGGGGCGTCGGGGCGGACCAGCACCCCCCAGACGGTGTCGGTGGGAAAGGCGACGAGGCCCCCTTCTTCGAGCACGCGGGCGGCCTCGGCCAGCTCGGGTCGCATTCCGGCGCTATACTATAGAACAACATGCCGATCTATCATTACCGCGCGCGCGACCGGCAGGGCCGGAGCATCGCGGCGACCATCGAGGCCGCCGATCTTCGGACCGCGACCCGGGTACTCCGGGAGAAGGGCTATTACATCACCGAGATCAAGGAGCCCGGGAAGGCGTTGCAGGCGGAGATCAGCCTCTCCTTCCTGGAGCGCGGGCCCGGGCTCAAGGACATCGCCATCTTCAGCCGCCAGCTCGCCACCATGATGGCCGCAGGTCTGCCCATCGTGCAGGCCCTCGCCATCCTGGAAAAACAGGCGGAGAACAAGAAGTTCAAGGCCATCCTGAAGGAGGTCCGCGCCGACGTCGAAGGGGGCATGTCGCTCTCCGACGCGCTGGCCAAGCACCCGGTCTTCGGCCGGCTCTACGTCAACCTGATACGGGCGGGCGAGGCCTCGGGTACCCTCGACGCGATCCTCGACCGGCTCGCCACCTTCCTGGAAAAGGACCTCGAGCTCAGGGGCAAGATCAAGTCGGCGATGACCTACCCGGTCATCGTGCTGGTCTTCGCGATCCTGGTCACTTACTTCCTGCTCACCGGGATCGTCCCCCAGTTCGCCCAGATCCTCACCGACCTGGGCTCGGAGCTGCCCCTATTGACCCGGTTTTTGATCGCGGTCTCGGACTTCCTGCGCTCGAGCACGCTCTACCTGGTCCTCGGCCTGGTGGCGCTCTACGTCGTCTACCGCTACGTCTACCGCACCGAGCGAGGCCGCCGGATCATCGACCGGCTCAAGCTCCGGATGCCGGTCTTCGGGGTGCTCAACAAGAAGAGCGCCCTCGCCCGCTTCTCCCGGACCCTCGGGCTTTTGCTCTCCTCCGGCGTGAACATCGTCGAGGCCGTGGACATCACCAAGGGCACCGCCGGCAACGCGGTGGTCGAGGACATCCTGGAGGAGACCAAGAACACCATCCAGGTGGGCGAGCCGCTCCACAGCACCCTGCTCCGCTACCCTGAGATCTTCCCGCCGATGGTCGCCTCGATGGTGGCGATTGGCGAGGAGACCGGCGCCCTCGACGCGATGCTGCAAAAGGTCGCCGACTTCTACGAGCGCGAGGTGGACGAGACCGTCGAGAGCCTCACCGCCGCGATCGAGCCCATCATGATCATCTTCCTGGGCGCGATCGTGGGCATGATCGTCGCCGGCATGTTCCTGCCGCTCTTTCAGATCATCAACACGCTCTCGACGCAGTAGGCTTCACGCCGCCTTCATCGCCGCCCGCTAGCCTCGGGGCGTGGAAGCGATCAAGCTCGGCCCCTTCGTCATCCCCTTGGTCCGCGCCTTCGTCGCGCTCGCCCTTCTTGGCTTCGTGCTCGCCGCCGAGGTGCTCGCGCGAAGGGGGCCGAAGACGCTCTCGAACTGGGCCTGGAACGCCGTGCTGGTGGGGCTCATCGGCGCCCGGGCGGGCTACGTCCTCGGGCATCTCGGCGCCTACGCCGAGGACCCCTTGAGCGTCTTCTATTTTTGGCAGGGGGGGTTTTCCCCGCTGGCGGGGATCTTGGCCGGCGCCCTCTACACCCTCTACTTCTTCCGGCGCGCCGGGCTCCGGCTCACCCTGGCGCTGCCGCCGGTGCTGGTGGGCGGGGCGGTGGCAGCGGCGCTCTTCTTGCTGCTCGCTCAGCAGGCGAGGGAGAGCGAACGCCTGCCGGGCTGGGCCTTCTCCACCCCCGAGGGGGCGGTGGTCTCCCTCGCCGAGTTCTCCGGGCGGCCGGTGGTCCTGAACGTCTGGGCGAGCTGGTGCCCGCCCTGCCGGCGGGAGATGCCACTCCTCGCCGAGTTCGCCCAAAAGAGCGAGGACGTCGTCTTCGTCTTCGCGAATAGCGGCGAGAACGCCGAGACCGTCCGGACCTTTTTGAAGCGCGAGGGGCTCAGCCTCCCGAACGTCATCCTGGACCCTGAAAACCGCCTGGTCAGGCGGCTTCGGGTGGTGGCTCTGCCGACCACGGTCTTCTTCAATGCCGAGGGGGTGGCGGTGGCCCGGCACCTCGGCGAGCTCTCCCGGGCCAGCCTCGAGGAC
>WFXV01000226.1 GCA_015490435.1 Thermaceae bacterium | reverse complement strand
GTGGGGGGGAGGGCGACGCCTAAGAGGTTTCGCCCGCCGCTATTGATCAGCCGGACGACTTGGCCCAAGGCGTCGTCGAGCTCGGCCCTTAGGCCCTGGTAGAGGTAGCGGGCGAGGAGCGAATAGACTGCGACCCCCATCACGAGGAGGCTCGCGGCCAGAAGGGCGAGGGTGAGGAGGGTGATCCGGGTGCGGAGGGTCATAAGCGGTACGTGGTACGTGGTGCGTAGTGCGTGGTTTTACCACGTACCACGTACTACGCACTAATCTTCCCTTAGAACGTACCCCACCCCGCGCACGGTGTGGATCAGGCGGCGTTCGCCGCCGGCCTCGAGCTTTTTCCGCAGGTAGCCGATGTAGACGTCGACCACGTTGGAGCCGCCCTGGTAGCCGGGCCAGACCTTCTCCTCGATCTCGAAGCGCGAGAAGACCTTGCCCGGGCTCGAGGCGAGGAGCTCGAGGAGCTCGAACTCTTTATTGGAGAGCTCGATCCGGCGCCCGCCCCGAAAGACCTCGCGGCCCTCGAGGTTGATGATCAGGTCGGCGACCCGGATCTCGCCGGTGATCGCCGGGGTCACCCGGCGCAGGTGGGCCCGCACCCGGGCGAGGAGCTCCTCGATGGAGAAGGGTTTCACCAGGTAGTCGTCGGCGCCGGCGTCGAGGCCCTCGACCTTGTCCTCGACCCGGTCCTTGGCGGTGAGGATGATGATCGGCACGTTCGAGGTCTTGCGGATGATCTTGGCGACCTCGAGCCCGTCCTTGGCCGGGAGCATCAGGTCGAGGATCACCAGGTCGGGGTTTTTCTCGCGGAACTTGGAGAGCCCGGTGACGCCGTCGTAGGCGACCTCGGTACGGTAGCCCTCGGCCTGGAGCTCGAGCTCCAGAAACCGGGCGATGTCCTTCTCGTCCTCGATGATCAGGATCAAGGGCGCTTCCATGCCTCAATCATATCACATGAGAATGTAAGTTTCTCATGTGAAAGTAAGGCGGTGGTAAAATCCCCCCGAAGGGATGTGAGCCCATGCCCAGACTCCGCACGCTGGCGGTCCACGCCGGCCAGCGGCCGGAACCCCGCACGGGCGCCTTGGCGCAGCCGATCTTCCAGACCTCCACCTTCGTCTACGGCGACTTCGAGCGGGGCCGGCGGCTCTTTGCCGGCGAGGAGGAAGGCTACCTCTACACCCGTATCCATAACCCCACCACTCGGGCCTTCGAGGAGAAGCTCGCGGCGCTCGAGGGCGGCGAGGACGCGGTGGCGTTTACGAGCGGGATGGCCGCGATCTCGGCGCTCGCCTTCACCCTTCTCGCCCCGGGCGACGAGGTCGTTTACCTCGGCCCCCTCTACGGCGGCACCGAGGGCTTCTTCTACGACACCCTCGCGCGTTTCGGCGTCCGGATCACCGACGCCACCGACCGCCCCCTGGCCGAGGCCATCGGCCCCGACACCAAGCTGATCTACGTCGAGACCCCGGCGAACCCGACCCTCCGGGTGCACGACCTCGCCGAGGTGGCCCGGGTGGCCCGCGCGCGGGGCATCCTCTCGGTGGCCGACAACACCTTCGCCACCCCGGCGCTCACCCGGCCCCTGGCGCTCGGGATCGACCTCGTGGTCCACTCGGCGACCAAGTACCTCTCGGGCCACGGCGACACCCTGGGGGGTGCGGTGGTGGGCTCGGCGGAGCTGATTCAAGAGATCCGGGCCGAGGGGCTCAGGCACCTGGGCGGCGCCCAGAGCCCCTTCGACGCCTTCTTGCTCCTCCGCGTGATGAAGACCCTGGTGCTCCGCATGGAAGCCCACTCCGAGGGGGCGATGCGCGTGGCACGCTTCCTCGAGGGGCACCCGGCGGTCCGGCGGGTCTACTACCCCGGCCTCGAGAGCCACCCCGGCCACGCCGTCGCCGCCCGCCAGATGCGGGCCTATGGCGGGATGGTCGCTTTAGAGCTCGGGAGCGAGGCGGCCGCCCGGACCTTCCTCGACGGGCTCCGCTACTTCGCCCAGGCGGTGAGCCTCGGGGACGTGGACTCGCTCGCCACCCACCCCTACTCCACCACCCACCAGCTTGTGCCCGAGGAGGTGCGGCTCCGCCAGGGGGTGACCCCGGGGCTGGTGCGGCTTTCGGTGGGGCTCGAGGACCCCGAGGACCTGATCGAGGACCTGGACCAGGCCTTGGCCCGGGTTGCCGCGCTCGAGGTGGGCTAGCGCGCCGCGCTTTTGCGCGAGCTTCCTACCCCCACCTCCCCTTTTTCACACCACCGGATTCGGCGGCTCCCTGCCGGAAAGCACCGCGAGGAGGTTTTCGGCCACCATCCGGGCCATCCTCTCCCGGGTCTGCCGCCCCGCCGAGCCCACGTGCGGGG
>WFXV01000225.1 GCA_015490435.1 Thermaceae bacterium | reverse complement strand
AATCACGCCGCTACTGCGGGGGAGGCATTTCTTCAATCTCCTAAAGCATGGCTCACCGCCACCCTGGAGCACCGGCCCGGGACTTTACACGTGAAAATCTCCGGACGGTTCACCCCCCTCGGGGGTCAGGCCAAGCGCGGCGAGATCCGCCGGATCACGCCCGGCTCCATGCGACGGCTCGCGTCCCTTACCCGCGAGCTCGAATCCCAGGGCATGGTGCCGGAGTTCATGATCACCACCACCTACCCCGCCGACTGGCGCGGGGCCCTGGGCGCGGACAAAAGCTTCCTCCAGCGCTACGAGGCCGCCAAGAGGCAGCTCGAGAAGATGACCCGGCTTTGGGGCGCGGTCAAGCGCCAGTTCAGGAAGACCGGGCGCATGCCCCGAAACCACCGCCTGATCGAGGAGGCCTACTACGAGGCCCTGGAACAGGTCGCCGAGCTCTCCCGGGAGTACCTTCGCCGGGCGCCCGACGGAACGCTGGTCAAGCGCCACCTGGACGCCTTCCTCAAGCGCTTCGACCGGCGCTTCGGCCAAAAAGTCCTGGCCCGGGTGCCCGACCGCGAGACGGCCGAGGCTCTGGCCGAGCACTACCAGGAGGAGGGGAAGTATCCGATGGTCAAGGTCCTTAGCAGCAAGAAAGGAGGGTACGAAGTGGTCGCCGTGCTCTACCGCGTGCTCTGGTGGATGGAGTTCCAGCGCCGGGGCGCCCCGCACCTGCACTTCATGTTTTTCGACGTGGCCGAGATCGACATGGACGAGGTGCGCCGCTGGGCCGGCCAGGCCTGGGCGGGGGTGGTCTGGGGGTTGCGCTCCCTGGCTCGATACCTCTCCGCCGAGGTGGGCCAGGCCTACGACACGCTGAGGGCGCTTTGGGGCAAGGAGGCGGGCGAGGCCTTCTTCGCCGAGTGGCTCGCCGCTCGCGGCCTGGACTTCGAGGTCTGGAAGCACCTCCGCGCGGGAACCCGCGTCGAGCGCATGAGGAAGGAGCACTGGGGCTACGTCAACAAGGAGGTCGTCGGCGGCGCCGCCAAGGCCTACCAGCGACGGGTCCCAAAGCTCTACCGAAACGTGGGCCGCTGGTGGGGTTACCGCAACTACCGCAGGCAGAAGCCGAAGCGCGTCGAGATCCCCATGAGCGACCCCCGCGCCACCGGGATCTTGCTCGACGCCCTAAAGAACGCCGCCGCGCTGATCCCCAAGCCCGCCTTCAAGTTCAGGCAGAAGCTTGAGCGAAGCGTCGAGGCCATCAAGAACGGCGAGCCCTACGCCTACCTGACCCTCTGGGGCGAGGCCGGCAGCTTGGCCCTGAAAAAGGTCGAGGCCGCGCTCGCCGCGTGAGGTGCGGAATGATCGTCTTCGAACTCTTCGGCCGCCTTTTTGCCCGGCTCCTAGGTTTGATCGAGTGCTTTCCTGGACCCAGGAGCACCACCGTTTGCCGGGTGCGCCGGCTCGTGCCCGCCTGGGCAGGGGCGCAGACCTGGGGCCGGGTGATCCTCGTCGCTCAAGGCGAGGACTGGCGGGCGCACTGGCCCCACGAGTACGTGCACGTTTTGCAGTGGAAGCGTTGGCGGCTTTTCTTCCCGGTTGCTTACGCGTTGGCGTCGCTCTGGGTTTGGATCCGGGGTGGCCGCCCTTACCTGGACAACCCGTTTGAACGCGAGGCTCGCAGGCGAGCCGCCGAGTTCTCAGCGTTCGCCAAGGACGCTTAGGAGGAGGCATGCCAAGGAGAAAGAAAAACCGCCGACCCCGTTGGTACCGCCGCGGCGAGGTGATCTACCAGAAGCTCGTGCGCCAGAACGACCCCATCACCATCGGCGACCTCTCGCAGACGGAGCGGCTGGAGCTCATCTTCGGCCAGCGGCAGGGGATCAAAGAGCTCCTGAACTACGCACAGGGCGACCTGCTCAACCTGGTGGGGGTGGACCTCAAGACCCTCGAGATGGTCCCCGGGGTCGGCCCGGCCCTCGCCGCCAAGGTGGCCGCTTTCATGTACGAAATCGGGCTCCTTTGCCCGCGCCTCAGCGCCCTTCAGGACGGGGAAAAGTAGAGCCGTGCGTACAGTACTTACGTACAGTACGCTAGACTTCACCCTTCTCGAGGGGAAAGCATAGAATGATGACCGTTCTACGCAAGGGTGGCTCCTACCGCTTTAGCGTTTTGGATCCGCAGCGCGGGAACTGGACACCCGGTTGGCAGTACCTAGTGGATAACGCACTGGCTCTGCGAGGATGGACCGGCAAGCTGACCTGGCTGCGTGATCCAGTTCCCTGGTGGACAGTACTCCCATCACTGCGCTGCGGCAAAGACGCAGTCCTGGTTTGGCTCGACGTTGAAGTTGACGGAGCGGACCTCCCCGTTGCCTTGTTAGAAGACGCCATGAATGAAGTCGTTGGCTGCCTTGAATTCGCCGAGGTAGGGGAAAATCCTGGGTTACCGCCTGATCATGCAGCCGAGTCTGCTCCAGTGCCCACGCCGCGCTGGCTGAAAGCGTTAATTGCCGTTGCAGTCCTTTATTTTAGCCTCTCCGTTTTGTCGGTTGTGGCAAGTCTGACCGCTAATGCAAGAAGGCTTTTTGGAGTTTGGGGAGCCGCAGACTCCAGTACTACTGCAAGTCGAAAGGAGGCATGAGATGGCGAAGAAGAAAAAGCGCCTGCCGCCCCGCGACCGCTACGGACGCTTCACCAAGCGCCGGAAGCGCCGGAGGTGAGCGTGGCCAAGGTCGAGATCCCTGGCATCCCGGGACGGCCAAGGCCCGAGGACCCGTCCCCGCCGCCCGCGGTGGCTCAACCCGAGCCCGAGCCACGGGCAACGGAAGAGGAGCCGGTGGGCACCCCCTTGGAAGACGAGCTCGACCCCATACTCGCCCAGGCGGTGGCTTCCCAGCCGGTGATACCTCGCCCGATGAAGGCAGAGCCTGAGCCCCCTCCCACGGACGCCGAAGAGCCCCCGGCGTCCGGATCACCCTCCTTTCCTGCCCCCCGCCGGCGGGCCCTGGGCGGCTTCCTGGCCGCCGGGGCCCTCGCCCTGGCGGGGATCGCAGCCACCGCCGTGCTTGGAGGTAAGCGAAATGGAAGTGCAACCGGAGTCCAAGCCAGTCCCAGACCCGAAGCGACCGGAGCACGCGGCGGAGTTCTCGGAGCCGCCGCCCTCGACGGAAGCGAGGCCGAGCTCGCCAGACTCTTCGGACTCGACCCCGGCGGCTGAGCCCGAGTTCACTCCGCTCGGCGAGGAACCGGCGTTCGACCCGCTCCCGGAGGGCGAGTCCGAGCCCGAGGTGATCCCCTTCACCGGCGAGGAGATCGCCACCGGCGTGGCCTGGGCGGTGACGGCCGGGCTCCGCCTGGAGGACAAGGAGCAGATCGAGGCCTTTCAGCGGGCCTTCATCGCGGCCGTGCCGTTCATGCCCACCCCGGCGGTGCTGGACGCCCTGCACGTCGGCGAGGCGCTCGCCGCCTACGGAATCCATAAGGGCATGGTCGGGGGGACGGACGCGCTTGCGGCGCTTCCCCCTTGGCTCCGGCTCATCATCGGCGCCGGCTACCTTGCCTTCGCGGTCTACGCCGGCGTTCGGGCGGCGAAGGAGGTGAAGGGTGCCGAGGAAGCGAAAGCAGGTCAGCCTCCTACTCCTGGCCCTGACGCTCCCGGGGCTGGCCTGGGCGAGGAGGTACTTCGTGGACCTTTCCAAACTGCCGGCACGCTGTGAGCCTTATCGGGAAGCCTTCGCCGCCGCCCTCCGGGCCTACCCGGTCGAGCCCGAGCTCCTTATGGCCCTGGTGATCCAGGAGTCGGGCTGCAACCCCAAAGCCCGCCGGCACGAGCCTAACTACCAAAGGCGCTACGTCACCGGCAACCCCCGCTGGGACAAGGCCCGGGCCCTGGGCTGGACCGACGAGGCCCTGGCCACGAGCTGGGGGCTCACCCAGGTCCTGGGCACGACCGCTTGGGCGCTCGGCTGGCACTACCCGCCCGACGCCGAGGGCGGGATCACCGACCCGGCGGCGAACCTGCGGCTCGGAGCGAAGTACCTGAAGCAGCAGCTCGCCCGCTACCGGAACGTCTACGAGGCCCTGCTCGCCTACAACGGCGGGCATGGGGCGGTGCTCGCTTACCGCGCCGGAAACTGCTACAACTGCCGCTACGCCGATAACATCCTGGCCCTTCGCGATCGGATCAAGAGGGGGGAGCCCGTATAATGGGGGCGGTGAAGCAGATCGAAGTGCCCGACGACCTCTTCGAGAAGCTTGAGCGCTTTCGCCGTAGCCTGCGCACTTCGCGCGTCGAAGCGCTTCGGCTCTTGTTGGGTAAGGAGCGCGCTTGGCGGCGCTTCCTGGCGTTGAGCGAGCGCCAGGCGCAAAGGGTAAAAGGCCTTAGCGACGACGAGGCGATGCGGCTGGCCGTCGAAGAGGTTCGCAAGGTGCGCTCGCTTCACCGCTCCCGAAAACGGGCAAAGTAGTTGCGGGTTGTCTTAGATACGAACGTTTACATCGCCGCGCTGTTCACCCCTTACGGAGTGCCGTGGCGTGTACTTGAGCTTTGGTACGAGGGTAAGTACGAACTCGTAATCTCCCGGCCGGTCTTCGCCGAGCTACAGGAGGTCCTTGGTAGGAAAAAGTTCGCCAAGCGAATTGACCCGCTTCTAAGAGACGCGCTGCTCGAGGACCTTAAACGTTTTGCGACCTGGGCGCGATTAAAAGCCCCCGCCAACGTAAACGTGCGCGATCCCAAGGACCTTATGGTCTTAGGAACCGCGCTCGGTGGGAAGGCCCGTTTCGTCGTGACCGGAGACGAAGACCTGCTCGTATTGCGAAGCCTTCATAGGGTCCGCATCCTTCCTCCCAAGGAAGCCCTGGAGGTGATCCGTGGCCGGTAGGCAGACCTTCCGCATCCTGATCGTCGGCAAGACCGGCTCGGGTAAGAGCACCCTGGCCAAGGAGATCGTGCGCCGCATGGAAGGGCGTTACCGGAAGCTCGTGATCGTGAACCGCAAGCGGGAGTTCGCCGAGTTCGTCGAGAAGGGCTTCACCGTCGGCGAGGCCGGCGACCCCGAGCCCGTCCTGGACCGCTACGACCGCGTGCACTTCCACGTCACCGGCTACGACCCTCGGCCTTTCCTGGACGCCCTCGGCCAGGCGATCATGCGCCGGCGGGACATCCTCCTGGTAGTGGACGAGGCCCACCAGTTCTTCGAGCGGGGCCGGGTCCCAAAGGGACTCTTCGAGGTGCTGACCGGCGGCCGCGAGGCCGGACACAACACGATCTTCGTCACCCAGATGCTGAAAGGCGCGGTCGGCGGCATCGACCCCGGCGTCCGCCGCCAGGCCACCCACCTGGTGGCCTTCCGCCTCACCGAGCCCGGCGAGGTCCAGGCCCTCACCGAGCAGTTCCCCGAGCTCGGCGAGCGGGTGAAGAAGCTCGCCCGCCCCGACGACGGCTTCCCGCCGGAGTACGGAGTCAAGAACCTCGACTACGAGCGGGCGGGCCTCGTGCAAAGGGACCCCGCCGATCCCCGGCGACGGCGCTGGGTGGAACTGGGGAGCTAATCGTGCGAATTCGCTACACCAAACACGCTCAGAAGCGCATGAGGGAACGAGGGATCTCGAGACCGCTAGTTCGCATGGCCGTTGAAGAGCCCGACCGTAGCTACCTCGACAGGGGATTGAACGTTGCCGAGCGGAAACTGGAGAGCGGGAACATTTTGAGGGTTTACTTCAGACGAGAAGGCGAAGACATCGTAGTGATCACCGTCTATCGCACCCGGACATGGGGACGCGGAAGGAGGTAGAATTTAAGCCGTGAAGATCGAGTTGGACCGTGAAGCCGACGCTCTCTACATCAGGTTGGGGCGCGGCAAGGTCGCTTACTCGGAGGAAATCAAGCCGGGTGTTGTGGTGGACTACTCCCGGACGGGCAAACCACTCGGGGTAGAGGTCCTAGGGGCCAGCAGGCTTCTGGCCAAGGGCGTTTCGATCCCCGACCAAATCCTCGCGGAAATCTACGCGGAAAAGGCCGTTTAAGCGGTACCTATAGGCGCCTGAGAGGACCCGTCCCGGACGGGGTTTCTTGGGCTTTACGTACAGTACTTACACACTGTACGTATCGGTAGTTTTACGTACTGTACGCTTTACAAACCGCCTCCTCTGGGCTAACCCTGGAACCATGAGGAGGTACACGTGGCAAGTAAAGCGGTAGTGCTGCCGGTGCCGGACGTAGGTTCGGCCCAAAAGGCGGTGTCGAAAGCCTTAACCGAGTTCGCCCAGGTGGAGACCGCCGCCTTGGTGGGCGGCGTGCTCTCCGTGCCCCTCGCCGAGAAAGCGGCGTACACCAGCTTCCGCACGGTCTTCGGTGACTCGGGGCAGGGGCTCACTGACAACGAGCGCGTAGCGCGCCAACTCTTCCGTTTCGGGCTCGCGTTGCTCGGCGGCTACCTTGCCGCCACCGGCAAGCGCGAGATGAAGGCTTTCGGCACCGGGCTCATGGCTGAGGCCGCCGTGAGCCTGCTCAAAGGGTTCGGCCTCGCGATCGTCTGAGGCGTCTGAGGAGGAAGGAAAATGGTCAAGGAACAGGTTCCCGGTATCCGCAAGGAGCTCATCACCAAGGCCAGCCCGACTTTCCAAGTGCTCGGGCCCGGCGTGGCAAACCGCAAGGTGGTCGTCGCCAAGTACACCGTCCCGGCGAATACCGCGGTCATGCTTCAGAACGGTGCCCAGCTGGTCATGAAGCTGGCCGACGGCTTGGGCAACGAGATCAGCCGCGACTCCTACGTCTACCTCTACAAAAAGCAGTCCGGCTTCGACGGCGAGCAGTTCATCGCCAAGATTCCGTACTCGGCGTTCTTCGACCTGGCCGTCGGGGAGCAACGGAACGAGCGCTACAAGGACGTCACCCGCGTGGCCTTCGCCGTGCCCAAGCCCGCCGTGTTCCTGGGCGCGGAAGACGAGCTCCAGATCTGGGTGGAGTCCGCGGACCAGGTGGACTTCTCGAACTCCGCAACCATCTTCGAGCTGGAAGTTCACGTCAAGCAGGTCTGAAGGGGGACCCATGCTGCCGATCCTTGGAAAGCGTCCGCGCCCCGTGCCTAAAGCGGTGGCCGCGCCCCGGCCGAAGCTCCCTCCCCACGCGCTGCAGCGGGCCCTGATCGACACCCGCGACTTCGAAGCCGGGGAGCCCTGGCGGGCCAACGCCGACGTGGTGGTCGCCCGCTTCCGCGTGCCCGAGGACGCCGCCTTCATCCTCGCGCCGCGGTCGCGGATGGAGATCTACCTCCGCGCCAAGGCGACCCACGGGGGCTACGACAACAGCTCCGGCTCCAGCGCCTACACCCTCACCGTCAACACGCCCGGCATCGTCGAGAGCAAGATGAAAAAGCCGGCCTTCCCCACCGACCGGCACCCCGAGGTCATCGCCTGGGCGGACAAGGGTTCGGGCTTCGTCCAGGTGCCGGTGCAGGGGGTGGACTACAACGCCGGCACGGTCACGCTCTCGGTGCCGGCCGGGGAGGCCTGGAGCGCGGTCGAGGTCTACTACCTGAGCGCGCAGGGCGAGTTCCGGCTCTACGTCGTCCGCGAGGGCGGCGGGATCAAGGACTGGATCCCCATCCACAACAACAGCTTCGCCGCCGTCCACACCCTGGACCAGAACTCCGCGGAGGAAGCCCTTTACCTTGGTAACCGCGCGGTCCTGGTCGAGGGCTTCCAGCTGGCGTTGGAGGTCCGCTCGCCCACCGAGGTCGACTGGAACGACCGCGCCCGTCACTACGTAAAGATCAGCGCCCTCGCGCTGCGGATCCCCGGCGCGAGCAAGGACGAGCTCCGCCGGGCAGCGCACCTGCTCATGACGGGAGGTCTCTGATGCCCGAGGTCTATGCCGGCGGGAGCGCCACATTTGACGAAACCAAAGCGGGCTACGGCTACGAGTGGATGAACGCCGCGAGCCAGTTCAACGACCTCCTGAAGGAGTTTCTCCCCACCTTCGAGGAACTGGGGGACATCTTCGGCTTCCTTCCCCAGGAGTCCCAACCCCAGACCACCGAAGTCCAGCCCGTGCCCAGGCCGTGGTACGAGGACCTCCCGCCCTGGGTCTGGGGGGTGGGCGCCGCGGTGGGGGCGGTGCTCCTCTTGAAGCTTCTCGAGGACTAAGGGGGCGGCGTGGAGATCCTCTCGGCGATCGTGGGGCTCGTTGGCGGAGCGCTGA
>WFXV01000224.1 GCA_015490435.1 Thermaceae bacterium | reverse complement strand
ACCCCCACGAGTCCGAGCCGGTGATGACCACCGCCCTCCTCGGGCTCGCCGCCCTCAGCCTGGTGGTGGGCTTTTGGGGCAGCCCGCTCTTTGGGCAAAAGCTCCTCCTCTTCGTCTACCCCCCGGAGGGCCCCGAGGTGCTTCCCGCCGCCAAGCTGATGGGCGGGTACGTGCTGGGGACGCTGGTGGCGCTCGCCGGGCTCTTGCTCGCCGTCTTCCTCTACGCCAAGGATCCCCTCACCCAGCGGCTTCCCGACCCGGTGGTGGCGGCGCTGCAGCGGCGGCTTTACATCGACGAGTTCTACTACAAGGTCGTCGCCCGCGTCGCCCAGTGGCCCACCGACCTGCTCTGGATCCTCGACACCTACGTGGTGGACTTCCTGGTGGACCTCACCGCCTACGCCACCGGGGCGCTGGGGCAGGCGCTTCGCTGGCTGAATAGCGGCCGGGTCGCCACCTACGCCGCCTACGTGGTGCTGGGCGCGATCCTCTTGATTCTGGGAGGTGTGCGGTGGTAAGCCTCTTGATCTTCGTCCCCTTCCTGGCGGCGCTGGTGATCGCGCTTTACCAGGACGAGGAAGCCGCCTTCGCAAAACGCTTCGCCCTCGGGGTCTCGGCGGTCCTCACCCTGCTTTCCCTCGCCCTTTACTTCCGCTACCCCGGCGAGGGCTTCGCCTTCGAAGAGAAGCTTCCCTGGATGCCTTCCCTGGGCGCGAGCTACCACGTGGCGCTGGATGGCATTGCCCTTCCCTTCGTGGTGCTGACCGCGCTCCTCACCGTGGTCAGCGTGCTCGCGAGCTGGCGGAAGAAGGACCGGGCCTTCTTCGCCCTGCTCCTGCTCTTGGAGGGGGCGCTCACCGGCGTCTTCGCCGCCCTCGACCTCCTGCTCTTTTTCGTCTTCTTCGAGATCGTGCTGGTGCCGATGTACTTCGTGATCGCGGTCTGGGGCTACGAGGAGCGCCGCTACGCGGCGGTGAAGTTCCTGCTCTACTCGCTCGTGGGCTCGGTGTTGATGCTGGCCGCGATCCTCGGCACCGCGTACCTCGCGAGCGCCGAGCTCGGGAAGCTCACCTTCGACTACCTCGAGCTCCAGCAGGCCGTGCCCTACCTCGCCTCGCTCCCGGCCGCGGCCTGGCTCTTTTGGGGCTTCGCCCTGGCGTTTTTGATCAAGCTCCCGAGCGTGCCGCTCCACACCTGGCTCCCCCACGCCCACACCCAGGCGCCCACGGCGGGCTCGATCTTCCTTGCCGGGGTGCTTTTGAAGATGGGCGGCTACGGCTTGATTCGCTTCAACCTGGGACTTTTCCCCGCCGAGCTTTCGCGCTTTTCCGCCGTGCTCGGGGTGCTCGCGCTCGTCTCGATCGTCTACGGCGCCTACGTCACCCTGGCCCAGCGGGACCTAAAGCGCCTGATCGCGAACTCCTCGGTGAACCACATGGGCTACGTCCTCTTAGGGATCGCCTCGATGACCGCGATCGGGCTCCACGGGGCGGTCTACCAGATGGTCGCCCACGGGCTGATCACCGGCCTCCTCTTCTTGATGGTGGGGCTCCTGGCCGAGCGCACCCACACCCGCGAGATCGGGGCGATGCGCGGCATCTACGCCAGCATGCCGGTGCTCGGCGGGATCTTCTGGCTCGCCCTCCTCGGGGGCCTCGGCCTGCCCGGGCTCGCGGGGTTCTTGGGCGAGTTCCAGTCGCTCTGGGGCGCCTACCTCGCCGATACCACCCGCTGGATGGTCTGGTTCGCCCTGCTCGGGCTCTTGGTGCTGGTGGGGGCGATGCTCTGGACGGTGCAGCGGGTGCTGCTCGGGGAGAAGGAGAAGGACTACCCCGACCTCGACCCCGTCGAGCTCGCCGCCGCCGCGCCGCTTGTGGTGCTGGCGGTGGTCCTCGGTCTCGTCCCGGCGCTGCTCACGCCCTGGATTGACGGCGGAATCCAGCCGCTTCTGGCGTTCGTGAGGGGGCTTCTATGATCACCCTGGTCGTCGTGCTCTTACTCGCGTTCGGCGGGCTTGGCCTCGCCCTGGCGGCACCGCTTTCTCCCCGGCGTTCGGAGGTGCTCGCCGGGGCGACGATGGCGCTTTTCGCCCTGGTGGCCCTGCTCTCGGTGGTGGCCTTCGGCGAGCGGGCGGTGCTCTTCGGCTCCCTGGAGGCGGGTCCCCTGACCGCCCTCGCCGCCCTCTTGCTCGCCGCCGCCGGGTTCTTCGTGGCCTGGGGGAACCTCGCCCGGAGCGAGGAGCTCTGGGGCGGGCCCGGCGAGTTCTTCGCCTTCCTGGTCTGGGGGGTGCTGGGCGGCGTCCTCCTGGTGGGGGCGAGGAACCTCCTCCTCTTCTTCCTCGGGCTCGAGCTCTCCGCCTACGCCACCTACGTCCTCGCCGCCTACGACCGCGACCGGAAGGAGAGCGCCGAGGGGGCGATGAAGTACCTGGTGCTCGGCGCCCTCTCCTCGGCCCTCTTGCTCTACGGCTTTGCCCTGGTCTACGCCGGCACCGGCAGCCTCGAGTTCGAGGCGATCCGGGCGGCCTTCGGTAAGGGCGCCCCGCTGCTCGCCCTGCTGGGCCTTCTGCTCAGCCTGGTGGGGCTCGGGTTCAAGCTGGCGCTGGTGCCCTTCCACGCCTGGGTGCCCGACGCCTACCAGGGGGCCCGGCCGGTGGCCGCCGCCTTTTTGGCCTCGGCCCCGAAGATCGCGGTGGGGCTCGGGCTCGCGGCCCTCTTCGTGCGGGCCTTCGGGCCCACGGAGGTGGTCGGGAAGGCGCTCCTTTACCTCGCCTTGCTCTCCTTCGTATTCGGGAACCTCTGGGCGCTGGCCCAGTCCAATCTGAAGCGGCTCCTCGCCTACTCGACGATCGCCCACATGGGCTATTTGGCGCTGGGGCTTGCGGTGGGGGGCGCCTTCGGCTACGCCTCCGCCGGCTTTTACCTGCTCGCCTACCTGATCGCGGGCGGGGCGGCGTTCTTTGCCCTGGAGGCGGCCGAGGCCGCCGGCGTGCCCTCGACGATCGAGGGCTGGAAGGGGCTTTTCAAGCGGGCGCCGGGGCTTAGCGTACTGGCCGCCATCGCCTTCCTCTCGCTCGCCGGGGTGCCCGGGCTCGCGGGGTTCCTGGCCAAGCTCTACGTCTTCGCCGCCGCCGCCCAGGCGGGGCTCTACCTCGCGCTCGTGCTCGCGGTGCTCACCACCGTGCTCGGCTACTACTACTACTTCCGGGTGCTGGCGGCGGCCTTCCTGGAGGCCCCGGCGGAGGCGGGGGCGCTTTCCGTGAACCCCAGCCTGCTCTCGCTCCTCTTCGTGCTCGCGGGGCTCACCCTCTTCTTCGGGGTCTGGCCGGCGGGGGCCTTCTCCGGGATCGAGGAGGCCTTCCGCGTCTTGCTCGGGCTCTAGGGTTTCTCACGCCGGCGGCGTAAGCTCGGGGCGATGCGCGGGGTTTGGGTTTTTCTCCTCCTTTTGCCGGCGCTCGCCGCGAGCTTCGCCGCCTTCACCGTCGAGCCCGCCGGGGACCAGGTGGTGGACCTCGCCACCGGGGTCACCACCCTGCCCGACGGGGGGCGGCTGGTGGACGCCGAGCGGGGGCTCAGCCTCGAGGCCGCCTACATCGAGTACCAGGAGGGCGTCTTCGTCCGGGCGAAGAAAGCGCGGCTTCTTCAGGAAGAGCTCCGCTTCGAGGCCGGCCGCCTGGAGCACGACGTCGCCAGCGAGACCGTGGTGCTGGAGGAGGGGGTGCGGTTTTCCTCCCCCCACCTTTCGGGGCTCGAGGCGCCCCGCGGGGTGCTCTACCTGAAAGACGGGGTCGCCGTGCTCGAGGGCGGGGTGAAGAGCGAGGCGCCGGCCTTCCAAGCCGAGCGGATGGTGGCCGACACCCGGGAAGGGCTGGTGCTCCTCTTGGGGGCGTTTCGCTACCAGGACCCCGCGCTCGGGATCACCCTGAAGGGCCAGGGACCGGACGCGCGGCTGCTCCTTCGCTTCAAGGAGGACGGCGAGGTCGAGGCCGAGTCCGAGGTCCCGGCCGAGATCTACGTCCGGCTCAGCGCCTACCTCGGGGGCTAGCCTTGCGGCGCGCCCTCGCCTTCGCCCTCTTGCTGGGCGCGGCGCTCGCCGCCTGCGGGGATCAGCCCTACACCCTGGAGACCCCCTTCGGGCTCGCCGGGGGCGAGGCGCTCAAGCTCCGGGCGGGGGTGCTCGAGCTCACCCCCGCCTGCTTCGAGGCCGAGGGGCTTTCCTTCGAGGCCGCCCGGCTGCGCTTCGACAAAAAGACCGGCCGGGTCGAGGCCGAGGATCCAAAGGGCGAGGTCCAAAGCTGGAGGTTTTCCGCCCGGGCGCTTTCGGGCACCGCCGAGGGCCTCGTCCTCTCGGGGGCCCGCTTCGCCCGGGAGGGGGTTTCGCTTTGGGCGGAGCGGGCCGAGCTCGTGGGCGAGGCGGTCCAGCTTTTCGACCTCTTCGCCGAGGCCTACGGCTACCGCTTCTGGGCCGAGCGGGGGCGCCTTTCGGGGGAGCGGTTCGTCGCCGAGGCCCTCCGGGCGACCCCCTGCCGGGTGGGGGAGGCGCTCCTTCTTTCCGGCGAGCGGGCGGTCTTCGACCTCCGGGAGGGCCGGCTCCTCTTCGAAAAAAGCGCGCTCCGCTACTACGGGCTCTGCCTCGCCCGGCCCGAGCGGCTCCTCCTCGACGCCCGGCGCCCGCCGAAGCTCGCGTTTCCCCTCCGCTTCGCCTACGGCGACGGCCTCACCCTCGGGGTCGAGGGGCTTCCGCTCTTTGAGGAGGGGGTACCGCTCGGGGCCAAGCGGGCGAGGCTCACCCTGCTCGCCGAGGGGATTGGAGGAACCCGGCCCCGGCTCCGCTTCGGGCTCGCGGAAAAGGAGGCGGCGTTTTCCCTTGGTGTGGGGCCGGAGGTCTTTTCCCTCGACCTTCGCGCCCCGGGGGTGAGGAGCGCCGTCTTCGAGGACGGGCGCGGCTACCTCGAGCTCCGCCCCGACGCCCCCCTCGCCCCTGTCTCTTATACACATCTGACGCTGC
>WFXV01000223.1 GCA_015490435.1 Thermaceae bacterium | reverse complement strand
ATCCAAAAGCCGAGGCGGTAGGCCTCCCCGAGTTCCGCGGGCGGCCCGAGCGGCACCCGGGCCACGTCCTGGGGAAAGCCCACCCAGGTCGCCCCCCGCCAGACCACCCGGTGCTGCGGCAGGGGGATGGCGGTGGCCCCGGGCACGCTGGCGTAGTACCAGCCGGCGAGGAAGCCGGCTTCCGGCGCGAGGAGCCCAAGCAGGCTCCCCTCGAGGTAGGCCCCGAGGCCCTTTCGCGCCCGGTCCTCGACCCGCTCCTCGTAGAAGGCGACCCCGGTCACCCCCTGGGTCCGGTAGCTCCGGAGGAGCTCGGTCAGGGGAACGCCCCTTTGGGCCGCCTCCTCGGCCAGTGCCCGGCCGTCCACCACCAGCGCCACCGGCCCCGGCCGGTCGTAGGCGAGCCGGGGCGGGAGGGCCGGGAGGGTGAGGATCCCGGCGAGGAGCAAGAGGGCCTTGAGCGCCCGTTCCACCCTAGGCCGCCTCCAGCGCGCCCAATAGCCGCGAGGCCAGCACCTCGAGCGCGGGGGTGTTCATCCCCCCGCCGGGCACGATCAGGTCGGCGTAGCGCTTGGTGGGCTCCACGAAGGCGAGGTGCATGGGCCGCACCGAGGAGAGGTACTGCTCGATCACCGACTCCACCGTGCGACCGCGCTCGGCGATGTCCCGCCGGAGCCGGCGGATGAAGCGCACGTCGGGGTCGGCGTCGACGTAGACCTTGAGGTCCATGCGCTCCCGGAGCCTGGGGTCATACAACGCGAGGATCCCCTCGACCACGATGACCGGTGCCGGCTCCACCCGCTTGGTCTCGGGGAGCCGGGCGTGCTCGACGAAGGAGTATTGCGGCATCTCCACCGCCCGCCCCGCGCTCAGGGCGTCGAGGTGCTCCACCAGGAGGTCGAGGTCGAAGGCGTCGGGGTGGTCGTAGTTGGTCTTGGCCCGCTCCGCGAGGGGAAGGTGGCCGAGGTCCTTGTAGTAGTTGTCCATCGGCAAGAGCGCGAGGCGGCCCGGGCCCACGATGGCCTCGACCCGGGCCACCACGGTGCTCTTGCCGCTGCCGGAACCCCCGGCGATACCGAGAACGAAGGGCATTGCTAGCTTTTTTGGGTCTCGCAGGTGGAAAGCCCGAAGATCACGTAGAGCGGGCAGAACTTGATCCAGGCGGTCACGATCAGGATGGCCCCGACGATCCCGGCGATCCAGGCGCCGGTGCCGCTAAGCCCCAGGAAGGCCCAGAGCAAAAGCAGGATCCCTACGATGAAGCGCACGATCCGGTCGGTGTTGCCCACGTTGCACTTCACTGCCATCACCACCTCGCTTTCCCACTCTATAGCGCCGGGGCCGCTTGCGCGAGCCCTGGGTTTTTGCTAGCCTCTTCGCCAAGCGCGTTACGCGCCCGCGAACTGGAAACGAACCCCGTTCTCTTATCCAGAGCGGTGGAGGGAACCGGCCCTGTGAAGCCGCGGCAACCGGTGGGGAAGTCCCCACGTCCGGTGCCAACGCCGGCCCGCGGGATGCGGGAGCGATAAGGGAAGGGGTGGCCTAGCCCCCCTTCTCGTCGCCTGGAAGGGGGAGTTTGATTTGCGTAAGGAGACGAAAAGCGTACACGTCGGGCTCGAGCCCAAGCGGGACCCCTTCGGGGCCCTGCAGGTACCGGTCTACGCCAGCACCAGCTACGTCTTCGAGGACGCGGCCCACGCCCAGCGCCTTTTTGCGCTAGAGACCGAGGGCTTCATCTACTCCCGGATCGGAAACCCCACGGTATCTGCCCTCGAGGCCCGGCTGGCCGCGCTCGAGGGGGCGCTCGGGGCGGTGGCCACCGCGAGCGGCCACGCCGCCCAGGTGCTCGCGGTCTTGGCCCTCGCCGAGGCCGGGGACAACCTGGTGGCGAGCCCGAACCTCTACGGCGGCACCGTGAACCAGTTCAAGGTGCTCTTCGCCCGGCTCGGGATCGAGGTCCGCTTCGTCTCCCGCGAGGAGCGGCCCGAGGAGTTCCTCGCCCTGACCGACGACCGCACCCGGCTCTGGTGGACCGAGGCGATCGGCAACCCCGCCCTCACCATCCCCGAGTTCGACGCCATCGCCGAGGCCGCGCGGGAGGTCGGGGTCGCGTTCTTCGTGGACAACACCTTCGGCATGGGGGGCGCGCTCTTTAATCCCTTGGCCCACGGGGCCGCCGGCGTCACCCACTCGGCGACCAAGTGGATCGGCGGCCACGGGGCGGTGCTCGGGGGGGCGGTGCTCTCGGGCGCCTTCCCCTGGGACAACGGGCGCTACCCCGCCCTCACCGAACCGAACCCCAGCTACCACGGCAAGGTCTTCACCGAGGCCTTCGGCGAGGGCGCCTTCCTCGCCCGGGTGCGGGCCGACCTCTTGCGGGACGCGGGGGCCGCCCTCGGCCCCTTCGAGGCTTTCCTGCTCCTCCTCGGCACCGAGACGTTGATGCTCCGGGCCGAGCGCATCACCGAGAACGCCCGGGCGCTCGCGGAGTGGCTCCGGGCCCACCCCAAGGTGGCCTGGGTCAACTACCCCGGGCTCGAGGACCACCCCCACCGCGACCGGGCCGAGCGCTACTTCGGCGGCCGCCCGGGCGGGGTCTTGACCTTCGGTCCCAAGGGCGGGTTCGAGGCGGCCAGGCGCTTCATCGAGCGGGTGCGGCTCGCCAAGCACCTCGCCAACGTGGGCGACGTGCGCACCCTGGTCATCCACCCCGCCTCCACCACCCACAGCCAGCTGGACGCTGCCGCCCTCGCCGCCGCCGGGGTGCGGCCGGAGATGGTGCGGGTCTCGGTGGGGATCGAGCACCTCGAGGACCTGAAGGCGGACTTCGACCAAGCGCTGGGAGGCTAGGCATGGGGACGCTGGTGTACGAGGAGTGGGGCGAGCACGAGGCGCTCCTCTTGGTCCCAGAGCAACGGGGTCCCGAGGTCTCCCCGCCCGAGCCCCGCACCGCCCGGGTCTTCCCCGAGGGGATGGCACTCGAGCTCGGCGGCCACCTCCCCCACGTGGACCTCCGCTACGAGACCTACGGGAGCTACGCCCGCCGGGCGGTGCTCGTCTTCCACGCCCTCTCCGGCTCGGCCCACGTCGCCGGCACCTACGACGACGCCACCTTAGAGCGGCTCTCGCCGCTCGAGCGGGCCTTCGGGCGGCGGGGCTGGTGGAACCCGGTGGTGGCCCCGGGCGGGGCGATCGACACCGAGCGCCGCTTCGTGGTGGCGGCGAACGTCCTCGGCTCCTGCTACGGCAGCACCGGCCCGGTGAGCCCGGCGCCGGACGGGCGCCCCTATGGCCCCCGCTTCCCCGGGATCACGATCCGGGACATGGTCCGCGCCCAGGCGGCGCTTTTGGATCTCCTCGGGATCGAGGAGGTGGACGTGATCGGGGGCAGCATGGGCGGGATGCAGGCGCTCGAGTTCGCCCTCATGTTTCCCGAGCGGGTCCGCTCGCTCGTGGTCATCGCCGCCCCCGGCCGCCACGGGCCCTGGGCCCAGGCGCTCTCCGAGCTCGGCCGGCGGGCGGTCCTAAGCGACCCGGGGTTTGCGGGCGGCCACTACCGGAGCCAGCCCCAGGGCCTCGCTCTTGCCCGGGCGATCGCCATGGCCGGCTACCGCCACCCCGAGAGCTTCGAGCGCCGTTTCGGGACCGCGCCGGAGCAGGGCCCCGCCTACCTCGACTACCACGGGCGCCGCTTCCTCGAGCGCTTCGACGCCAACACCTACCTCACCCTGCTCGACGCGATGGACCGCCACGACATTGGCCGGGGCCGGGGCGGGCTGGCGGCGGCCTTGGACCGGCTTCGGGGGATCCCCGCGCTCTTCGTGGGGATAGACAGCGACCTGCTCTACCCCGCGGCCGAGGTGAAGAGGCTCGCCGAGCTCGCCGGCGCCGAGTACGCCGAGATCCAAAGCCCCCACGGGCACGACGCCTTCCTCATCGAGCACCGGCAGCTCTCCGCCCTCCTCGCCGCCTTCGGATGGCCAGGGTAGCGAGCCCGGCAAAGAGCGCGAGGAGTACGGCCGAAAGCAGCGCGTGGGGCGGGGTGTGGATCGCCTCCACCGGGGCGGGCAGGGTGAGGAGGGCGCCGGCGGGGAAGAGGAGGGTGACCGGTACCTCCTCCCCGGGCTTGTAGCGGCCTCCCACCAGCCGGATGCGGTAGGGGGTCTTGAGGCCGAAGTTGCTCACCCCGTGGGGAATGGGCACCGCCTCGACCTGGCGGTAGCCGCCCTCGGTGCGGGCCTCGAAGACGCCCCGGGAGCGGTCGGTGCGGACCACCTTGAGCCAGAGGGTGTCGTTCAGCGGGTAGCTGACCTGGAGCTCGAGGAAGGTGCCCTCTTTCCCGGTCAGGATCCGGATGTGGTCCACCTCGAGGTCGGAGGTGTGGCCGAGGGCGGGGACGAGCAAGAGGACCAAAAACCCGAGGGCCCGCCTCAAAAGCTCCCCCCGTTCGCCAGGATGAAGCGCAGGTCCTCGACCACCCGTTCGACCTGGTCGATGTCCTCCTGGCCGTAGTAGATGCGGATCATCCCCTTGGAGTCCACCAGGGTGACGGTGGCGGTGTGGTCGATGAAGCCCCGCTCGTCCCTCTTCGAGTAGACGTAGTACTTCGCCGCTACCTCGGCGATCGCCTCCGGGCTGCCCGAGAGTCCGACGAAGCTCTCGTCGAAGAGCTTGGCGTAGCGGTCGGTGGTGTCGGGATCGTCGCGCTCGGGGTCGACGGTGATCATCAGCACCCTGAGGTCCTTGGGGCGCCCGAGCGCCCGGTAGATCTCCCCGAGCCGGTACATCGTCATGGGGCAGATGTCAGGGCAGTGGGTGTAGCCGAAGAAGAGGAGGACCACCTGGCCCCGGAGCTCGCGCATGGAAAAGGGCCGGTTTCCCGCGGTGTAGAGGGTGAAGTCCGGCGCCGGCTTGGGGTTTTTGAGCACCGTGCCCGAGAGGGTGACCCGCGGGCCCCCCTGGTAGGGCACGAGGAGAGCGGCAGCGCCGAGGAGAAGCAGCATGGCGGCGGAAAGCAGGCGCCCCATCGGGTTCACTATAGCGGCTATAATGCGGTCTGGCGTGAACGCCACGTGTGCCGAAAGGAGGAGAGGATTATGAAACGTTGGGTAACCCTCAGTCTCGCCGCTTTGGTCTTCGCCGGCTTGGGCTTCGCCCAGGTCCGGGTGGGGATCGCCTTCGACGCCGGCGGCAAGAACGACCGCAGCTTCAACCAGATGGCCTGGGAAGGGGCGCTAAAGGCGAAGAAGGACTTTGGCATCGAGCTTTATGACTTCGAGCCCAACGACCCCAGCCAGGTCGGCCAGGGCATCCGCGCCTTCGCCGAGGAGGGCTTTGACCTGGTCATCGGCGTGGGCTTCGCCAACGAGCCCGCGATCACCGCCACCGCCAAGGAGTTCAAGGACGTCAAGTTCGCGGTGATCGACTCGGTGAGCCCCGAGAAGGACAACGTCGCGAGCCTGATCTTCCGCGAGCAGGAGGGCAGCTTCCTGGTGGGCTACATCGCCGGCAAGCTCACCCAGACCGGCGTGGTGGGCTTCATCGGCGGCATGGACATCCCGCTCATCCACAAGTTCGAGGCCGGCTACCGGGCCGGGGTTGAGTACGCCTGCCAGGAGGACGGCATCCAGTGCAAGGTGCTGGTGAACTACGTGGGCAACACCCCGCAGGCCTGGAACGACCCGGGCAAGGCGAAAGAGATCGCCGCCGCCCAGACCTCCCAGGGCGCCGACATCATCTACCACGCCTCCGGTGCCTCGGGCCTCGGGCTCATTGACTTCGTCAAACAGAAGAAGTGCCTGAAGGCCTCCGAGCTGCCCGCGGGCGTGAAGTTCATCCGCGATCCCTTCAAGGACGTGCCCAAGTACCCCGCCTACGAGAAGGCCTGCAAGGGCGACACCCGGCCGATCTTCTTCATCGGCGTGGACGCCAACCAGAACTACCTCGGCGACACCGACAACAACCCCGCCACCCTGAACCACGGCCTGACCTCGATGATGAAGCGGGTGGACGTGGCCACCTACGACGTCATCAAGTCGGTGGTCATGGGCACCTTCACCGGCGGCATCCACGAGTTCAGCCTCAAGAACAACGGCGTCGGCTACGCCCTCGACGAGTACAACAAGGCCCTGATCCCGACCGCGGTGGTCGCGAAGCTCGAGGTCCTCAAGCAGAAGATCGTCAAGGGCGAGATCAAGGTTCCCGCCGAGCGCTAAGCTGGGCGGTAGGGGTTTTGGCCGGGGCCCGAGCCCCGGCCTTATACTTTGGCCGTGGCCGAGGTCGCGCTCGAACTCAAGTGCATCACCAAGCGCTACCCCCTGGTCCTCGCCAACGACTGCATCAGCTTCGACGTGCGCTGGGGCGAGGTGCACGCGGTGGTGGGGGAGAACGGCGCCGGCAAGAGCACTCTGATGAAGATCGTCTACGGCATGGTCCGGCCCGACTCGGGCGAGATCTACGTGGACGGCCAGCGGGCCGAGATTCACTCGCCGGCGGACGCGATCCGCCTGGGGATCGGGATGGTCCACCAGCACTTCATGCTGGTGGAGGTCTTTACCGTGCTCGAGAACATCGTGCTCGGCGGCGAGCCCAGGCGGGGACTCGCGCTCGACCTGGAGACCGCCCGGCGCGAGGTGGCGGCGCTGCTCGAGGAGATCGGGTTCGAGCTCGACCTCGACGCCAAGATCGAGGACCTTCCGGTGGGCCTGCAGCAGCGGGTAGAGATCCTAAAGACCCTTTACCGCAAGGCGCGGATCCTGATCCTCGACGAGCCCACCGCGGTGCTCACCCCCCAGGAGGCCTCCGAGCTCTTCCGCTTCCTCCGGGAGTTCGTGGCCCGGGGCAACACCGTGATCTTCATCAGCCACAAGCTCGCCGAGGTGATGGAGGTCTCCGACCGGGTCACCGTGATCCGGGACGGCCGGGTGGTGGGCACGGTGGAGACCGCCCAGACCTCGATCGAGGAGCTCGCCCGGATGATGGTGGGGCGCGAGGTCATCCTCACGGTGGAAAAGCGCCCGGCGCGCCCGGGCGAGCCGCTACTCGTGGTCGAGGACCTCTGGGTGGAGGAGGCCGGCAAGAAGCCCCGGGTGGCCGGGGTTAGCCTCGAGGTCCGCGCCGGCGAGATCGTGGGCATCGCCGGGGTCGAGGGCAACGGCCAGACCGAGCTGGTCGAGGCGATCACCGGCCTCCGCCCCTACCGCGGCACGGTGCGCTACGAGGGCGAGGTGATCGCGGTCCCGGACGCCCGCAAGGTGCGGGAACACAAGGTCTCCCACATCCCCGAGGACCGGAACGCCCGCGGCCTAGTGCTCGACTTCTCCACCCGCGACAACATCATCCTGGGGGACCACTACAAGCCCCCCTTCGTGGATCGCCTTGGCTTTTTCCGCGATCCTGAGATCGACCGCTACGCCCGGGAGGTGGTCGAGACCTACGACGTCCGCCCCCGGAGCATCCACCTCTCCGCCCGGCACTACTCCGGCGGCAACGCCCAGAAGATCATCGTGGGCCGGGAGCTCCACCGCCGCCCCCGGATCCTGATCGCCGCCCAGCCCACCCGGGGCGTGGACATCGGGGCGATCGAGTTCATCCACCGCCGGATCGTCGAGGCCCGGGACCAGGGCATGGCGGTGCTCCTCGTCTCCGCCGATTTGAACGAGGTGATGAGCCTTTCCGACCGGATCCTGGTGATGTTCGAGGGCAGGATCGTGGGCGAGGTCCGGCCCGAGGAGGCTACCGAGGAAAAGCTCGGCATGCTCATGGCCGGGGTCACCGCCTAGCGGCGCCGGTGGCAGGAGCACGCCTGGGATCGACCTAGGGCTTGGCCGCTTTGGGGCCGCCGGGACGAGGAATGTCCCGGCGGCCCGGGGCAGCAGGGCTCAGTGCAAGAGCCGGTAAGTCATCTGACCCATCGGGGTCGTTTGGGCCTGCTCGAGCACCAGCCCGCTTTGGGGCTGGATCCGGCTGGTCACGAGCGGCACCTGCCCCCAGGCGAGGGTCAGGGTGTCGCCGCTCGCGGTGAGGGAAAGCCCGAGCTTGGGGAGGGCGAAGACCGTGCCCCGGCCGAGCAGCGCGGGGTGGAAGTAGTGGGGTCCGAGCGCGGTGAGCCCCCCGAGGGTCTGGGTCATGGGGTAGCCATGCATCTGCACCTGGACCTGGAACTGGGCGAGGGGTTTCGTGAGCCTGAGGGGGCGGATCTCGATCTGACCGGAGGGCATGGTCATGCCCCCGGGCACCGCCGGGGTGGCGAGGATCTGGTAGGCGTGGGCTTCGCGGGCGGCCGGCGGGAAGTCGGGGGGACTTTGCCAGGCGAAGGTCTCGTAGCCGGCGTAGCGAAAGGCGGTCGCCTGGGTCTGGGGACCCTCCTGGCCGGGGAAGGTGGAGCTGGTGGTGGCTTCGGTGACGATCCCCGACTGGGGGTCGTAGCGGAGGGCGATGCGCATCCGGCCGTTTTGCCCCTCGTACTCGATGGCGAGGATGCCGGGGCTCCCGCTCACCCGGAGCCCGGGCTGGGGGTGGGCTTGGTTTTCTCGGAGGTAGTCGGCCGCCGCCTGCGGGTTGACGTAGAAGAGCCCGGCGCCGCCCTCGACCAGGACCTGGGGGGCGACCTGGGCCATGGGGCTTGCGCCCGGGAACTGCATCAGGTTGATGAGGAGGCCGAAGGCCCGGTCGCCGGCGACGTCGGTGACCAGGTAGACGTTGGTGAGACCGGTCCCCTCCGCAGTGTAGACGAAGGCGATTCCGGGTCGGATCCAGTTGGGCAGGGGGTAGCTGCGCTGGGGCTTCGGGAGCGGGAGCGCGCCCCCCGGGGCCGGCGGGTTGGGGGCGGCCGGCGCCGGGG
>WFXV01000222.1 GCA_015490435.1 Thermaceae bacterium | reverse complement strand
CGCGCCAGGGCCTCGTGGTAGAGCTGACCCCGGAGCGAGGCGTCCAGCTCTTCCGGGGCCTCCTCGGGCTCGGCGAGGCCCAGAAGGCGGCCCGCGAACCACTTAAAGGGGCACTGCCCGAGCGCCTCGAGCTCGGTGACCGCGAAGGCGCGACCCGCGGGGTCCACCGGCCGACCGGTCACGCCGTCGTGCGCGTCGGGCGCCCCAGGCCCCTCCCTGGCAAGCTCCACTTCCCGGGCGGCCCGGGCGTAGGGGAGGACCGGGTCACCGGCGCCGCTGCCTCCCTGAAGCCACGCGCGGCGGGCCTCCTCTCGGCTCGCGGCCACCGGCTCGGGCGGGCGCCCCTCGCCAAAGGGGGCGAGGAAGGGGCTCGGGCCGCCGTCGCGGTGGTTGTAGGCGAGGACCACCCGCCTCCTGGCCCCGGAGAGGAGGGTGAAGAGATGCAGGGCCTCGCGGTGGGCGGCCTCGGTGGGGGACTCGGCGGGAAACCCTGCCTCGGCGGCCCGGCGGAGCTCGAAGAAGTCGAGCGCTGGGTCGTCACGGACCGGCGGGGGAAACCTTCCCTCGTTCAGGCCCAGCACAAACAGGTGGTCGTACTCCGCCCCGGCCAGCGAGAGGGGGGTGTGGAGCTCGACGCCGCCTCGGCCAGGGGCGGCGGGTACGGTCTCGGCCTGGAGGAGCTCGGCGACCTCTGCGCGGAAGTCGGCCAGGGTGAGGTCCTCCCCGGGGTCGGGGAGCGTCCGCAGGCCGTCGAGGAGGGCATGGTAGGCGAGGACTTCCCGGGGCCAAGGCAGTGCCCGTCGCCGTACTTCGAGGCCCTCGAGGGCCCGGCGGAGGGCCTCAGCGAAGACCCCACGCCTTGCCCTTTGGGGGAGAGAGAAGAGGGCCTCGGGTGCCCCGAGCGCACGCCAGGCCTCTGGGCCGCTGGGATGGGTCCGGCGGGCCACCTCCCAGGCCTCGGGGGAGAGGCCGGGTCCCAGGGGGTGGACGAGAAGGCGGGCGGTGGCCTCGAAGGGGAAGTCGGTGGCGGCGGCCTCGAGCAGCGTGCTCACCCAACCCCCGAGCCGGGTGTCGGCCAGGGGGACGGCGTAGAGCGCCCGAAGGGGGACGCCGTACTCCCAGGCCACGGCGAGGGCCAGAGGGCCTATGGCAGCGTCGTCGCGGGTCACCAGGGCGATGCGGTGGCTAGGCACGCCCTCGAGCAGGAGTTCCTTGACCTGGGCGAGGACCGCCCGGACCTCGGCCTCGGGGTCGGGGAGGGCCAGGACCTCGACCTGCGCTTCTTCCTGTTCCCCCTCAAACCGGCGGGCGGCCCGCTCCCCCGGGGTGGCGACCTTGCTCCGCACGCGCTCGACGCGCCAGCCCGCGCGCTCGAGGGCCTCCGCCGCGTCCCGGGCGGGCGCGGCAAAGGGGGTGCCGGGGTCGGGAAGCACGAGGACGCTCCCCTCCCCGGCCGCCCGCTCAAGGAACGCACGTTGGTCGAAGCCGAGGTGGGGGTAGCCGAACACATAGAGGGGCTCCGGGCGGACCCAGCGAGCCGCCTCGTGCAGGACGGCCGCTGGATGAACGAGCCCCACCTCCGCGAGCCGCTCGGAGAGGGCCAGGGCCTCCTCTGCCCGCTCACCCAACCGACCGCCAAGCCGAGCCAACGCCTTAAGCTCCGCCCCCGAACGAAGGAGTGCGGCCACCGCGTCGGAGGTGGCGCGAGCCTCGCCTGCAGGGTCCCGGCTCCCCCGCCCGGCCAGGACTGCCCGGTGGGCCTGGGAGAGGACCAGCGGCGGGGCCACCCCGAGCTCAGGAGGCAGGGCCCGGCGGGCGAGGACCTCCAGGCTGACGAAGGGCGCCCCCACCCGCCGGGCCGCCCGGAGGTTTGGGGTCGCCACTCGTTGACCTGAGGGGGCAGGATCAGGGCGCCAGGGATTGGTGAGATAGATGGCCTTCATAGAAGCCGTCTTCATGCTAATCTTCCGGGCTATCGGCAATGAGGAGAAACCCGAAAAGAACTAATGACCCGGGGCAAGCTGCAACAGACCCACTTCAACCGGTCGGGCACCTCTAACAAGCGACCTAATGTGCTCTAATGAATCTCTAATAAACCCCCATTTCCGGCGGATCATAAAGTTAATTTACAAAACTGTATTAACCTTCAGTATCGCAACACAAGAGCCTAACGCAGATGCGTTAGATTCCTCCCCCTCCTTGGGATTGTCACAAG
>WFXV01000221.1 GCA_015490435.1 Thermaceae bacterium | reverse complement strand
TCGTCGAGCCGGCCGCCCCGCTCGGGGTTGCCCCGCAGAACGAGCACCGGCACCCGCACCCGCGACAGGAGCGGACCCGCGTCGAAGGGGCCGAACTCGGCGTGGATCCCCCAAAGGGCGGCCTCCGGCAGGTCCAGCCGGGCCTTTCGCATCCGCCGGACCCAGTCCGCCCCCGGTCTTCGAACGCGGGGCGGGTAATCGATCAGCAAAAGCCCCCGCACCCGCTCCGGGTGCCGGGCGGCGTAGGCCAGGGCGAGCGGCACGTTCGCGGAGTAGGCGGAAAGTAGAAACCGGGGAAAGTCCAGCCGCTCGGCCAGAAAGACGAGGTCGGCGAGAAAGTCCTCGAAGGTCCAGCCCCGCTCCGGCGCTCCGCACCCCGGGCTTCCCCGGAGCCCGAGCGCGGCGACCGGGCGGGGGCCGAGGGCGCGGGCCTCCTCCCGGTAGGCCTCCGGCGGGCCCAAAAACCCGGGGAGGAAGACCACCGGAAGCCTTGCTCGTTCTCCCGGCCAGACGCGCGCCCGAAGGCGCACGCCCTCCCTCTTAAAAACCCGCTCCTCCATGCCTCAGGTTATACGAACCACGCCCCGGGGGTTCCCCCGGTAGGCTGTATTCATGCTGGCCAAGGCGCGGACCTTCGCCCTTTGGGGCCTGGAGGCGGTGCCGGTCTGGGTCGAGGCCGACGTCAGCCCGGGGCTTCCCTCCTACAGCGTCGTCGGCCTGCCCGACGCTGCTGTCAACGAGTCCCGGGACCGGGTGCGGGCCGCGATCAAAAACGCCGGCCTTCCCTACCCCCAGGCCCGGGTGGTGGTGAACCTCGCCCCCGCCGACCTCAAGAAAGAGGGCCCGCGCTTTGACCTGCCGATCGCCCTGGCGCTGCTCGCGGCCCAGGGGGTGTTGCCGCTTGAGGCCCTGGAGGGCTACGCCATCGCCGGCGAGCTCGGCCTCGGGGGCGAGGTGCGGCCGGTGCCAGGCGGGGTGAACATGGCGCTCGCGGCAAAAGCAGAAGGCCCGAAAAAGCTCCTCTTGCCCCAAGCCACCGCCCGGGAGGCGGCGCTCGTCGAGGGGGTCGAGGCCTATCCGGTAGAGAGCCTGGAGGAAGCGCTTGCTTTCTTGAAGGGCGAGGCCGAAATCGCACCTGCTCGCCCCGAGGGCGGCGAGGAGGCGGAGACCTACCCCGATTTCGCCGACCTCAAAGGCCAGGCCAAGGCCCGCCGGGCGGCCGAGATCGCCGCCGCCGGGTTCCACCACCTCTTGATGAGCGGCAGCCCGGGCTCGGGCAAGACGATGATCGCCCGCCGGCTCCCCGGCATCCTCCCCGACCTCACCCAGGAGGAGGCGATGGAAGTCCTGAAGATCCGCTCCGCCGCCGGGGTGCCGAGCCGGGGCCTGCCCCGAAGGCCGCCCTTTCGCGCCCCCCACCACACCGTCTCCGAGGTGGGGCTGGTGGGCGGCGGAGCGCGGGCGAGGTGAGCCTGGCCCACCGGGGCGTCCTCTTCCTCGACGAGCTCCCTGAGTTCTCCCGGCGCGCGCTCGAGGTCCTGCGCCAGCCGCTCGAGGACGGCGTGGTGACGATCGCCCGTGCCCGGGCGAGCTTTTCCTTCCCCGCCCGCTTCCTCCTGGTGGCGGCGATGAACCCCTGCCCCTGCGGCTGGTACGGCGACCCCGAGCGCACCTGCACCTGCAGCCCCCACCAGATCCGCCACTACCGTTCGAAGATCTCGGGCCCCCTGCTCGACCGCTTCGACCTCCTGGTCGAGGTGCCGAGGCTCCTTCCGGAAGAGCTCGCCCGCGCCCCCGAGGGCGAGCCGAGCGAGAAGATCGCCGCCCGGGTGGCCGCCGCCCGAGCGCGGATGCAAGCCCGCCAGGGCAAGCCAAACGGCCTTCTCGGCCCAAAGGAACTTTCCAAGGTGGCCGCGCTCACCCCGGGAGCGGAAAGCCTTCTTCTTGCCGCCGCCAAAAAGCTCCTCCTCACCGGCCGGGCCTACGACCGGGTGCTCCGGGTTTCCCGCACGATCGCCGATCTCGCGGGAAGCGAGCGGGTGGAGGAGGCCCACGTCGCCGAGGCTCTCACCTACCGCGACGCGGGGTTTTACCTCGAGCTCTAGCGATCCCAGACCCAAACGCGCAGATCCAGGATGTAGCCGTAGTTCAAGACCTCGACGACCACCGTGCGGCCCTCAGCGGTTCGCCCGCACAAGAAGCTCGCGCTTGGGATCCGGTTCGAGGGGCCGTCGCTTCCGTCGATCCGGGCCCCGGAAAGCGCAGCCCGCCGACAGGCGGCGAAGTCCGGCCGAGCGGTCCCCATGGGGGCAAAGCGCGCTCCGTTTCGGGGTGTCCAGTAGCGCTCGGTGGCGGTGACCTGCTCCCACCAGACGTCCACGTCCGGGGAGAAACGGGACTCCTGGGCCCGGTCGAGGTCGGCGTGCCAGGTGCCCCGGAGGGTAAAGCTCGCCCCGTCTACCACGAGGCGGGGCGGGGTTTCCCGGGAGCAAGCAGCGAGCAGGCCAAGGAGCATGAAAAGTGCAACCGTCCGCGCCATGCCCCAAGCCTGGAACGGGGGGGCGTGGCGAAAGCGTGGCCAAGCCCTTAGCGCAGGCGCCGGTAGCTTCCGGGATCGTCGCTGAAGACGGCGAAGACGCAAAGCTTCCCGAGGGCGCGGTAGAGGGCTTCCGGCGGCCCCACCCGGCTTCGCTCCAACGTCCAGGGGACGAGGCGAAGCCCCGACCGGCAGGCGGCCTCGGCGTAAGCGGTGGCGACGAGCCGCCCGCCCCGGCGGGAGAGGAGGTAGCGGATCGGCGGGCCCAGGAAACGCACCCCCTGGTCCCGAAGCGCCGGCATCGAAGGGGTCCAGGTCGCGGGATCCTCGGGGTCGAGCGAGCGGCCGTCGAGCCAGATCGCGTTTTGCCCGTAATCGGGGGCGTAGGCCCGCCAAAAGCGAAGGTCCTCGAGCACAAAACTCTGCAGATACACCCGCTCGGGCGGGATCCCGAGCCGGCGGTAGGCGTCCACCATCGCCCGCCGGAGGTCGTCGCGGGTAATCCCGACGGGGAGCGGGGTGACCTTGAGCTCGGGAAAGTAGGCCACCCCGAGGGGCCTTAGCACCCGCACGAAGCCGGCATGGTCCAGGGTGTGGCCCGGGGACTGGGCGAGGGCGGCGGGGTAGCGGGCCCCGCGGTAGTAATCCTCCGGCCGCCGGGCGCGCTCGTTCTTCCCTTCCGGCCAGGCGCCGAGGGCAAAGAAAGCCTTTAGCGGCAGGTCCAGCGTGCGGCATCGGGCCCGGGCCGGGGCGAAGAGGCCCGCGGGGCGGAAGGGCTCGGCGCAGAGGCCGGCCCAGGGGGAGGTCAGAACGTCGGTGGTCTCGGCGAGGTCGTCGGCCCGGTGGCGGCAGACCAGGGCGCCCTCCCGCGTGGGCACGGCGTCGCACTCGACCCCGAAGGCCCCGAATGCGGCCGCCGCCAGCACCCCCTCCAGGCTCTCGTCGGGGTAGCGGGCAGGCACCCCGCGGTGGCCGATGAGCTCGGGGCCCGCCGCCAGGGCGAGCGCGAGGAAGAGGGCGAGCCCGAGCGCCCGGTTTAATGAAGCCATGAGCCCACCCAAAGGCTACCTCTATCTGGCGGTGGCAATCCTGGCCGAGGTCGCCGCCACCACCGCCCTCAAGGCCTCCGAGGGGTTCACCCGGGCGCTCCCCTCCGCCGTCGTGGTGGCCGGCTACGGAACCTCGTTTTACTTCCTGAGCCTCGCCCCCAAGTCCGTCCCCGTGGGCGTGGCCTACGCGATCTGGTCGGGGGTGGGGATCGTGCTCGTGACCCTGCTCGCCGCCTTCCTCTACCGCCAGGTCCCGGACCTCCCCGCGGTGATCGGGATGGCGCTGATCGTCCTCGGGGTGGCGGTTTTGATGGGGCTTTCGCGGATGGGGCGGCTCGCCCCTTGAGCGGCCCGGTGGTAAACTAAGCCTTTGCATGCAGGCGGACCTCGAGCGCCTCGACTTCGGCCCGGTGAAGCGCGCCCTCGCCGAGCGGGCCCAGACCGCCCTCGGCGAGGAGCGGGCGCTCACCCTCGCCCCCTTGAGCCAAGAAGCGGCCGAGGCCCGCCACGCCCGGATCGAGGAGGCCTTCTTCTACCCCCTAAAGCTCGGCGGGGTGAGCGACCTGAGGCCGCTCCTTCAAAGGGCCCGGCGGGGGGAAGCGCTTTCTGGCCCTGAGCTCCTTGCCGCCGCCGGCACGCTGGTGCGGGCGATGGAGCTAAAAGAAGGGCTTTTTAGCACCGAGCTCGAGGCGCTCAAGGCCCTCGCCGCCGGGATCGGCGACCACCGGGGTTTCGTGCGGGCGGTGGAAAAAGCCCTCGACGAGGAGGGCGAGGTCAGGGACGAGGCCTCGGAGAAGCTGAAAAAGCTCCGCGGCCGGATCCGGCCCCTAAAGCGGCGGATTCAGGAGCGGGTCTACCAGCTCATGGAGCGCCACGCCGACGACCTCTCCGACCGCTTCGTCACCCTAAGGCGCGGCCGCTACGTGCTCCCGGTCCGGGCTGAGCGGGTCCACCGGGTGCCCGGGGTGGTGCTCGACCGCTCGAGCTCCGGGGCCACCTTCTTCGTCGAGCCGCTCTCGGTGGTCTCCCTGAACAACGAGCTCGCCCGGCTTTTGCTCGAGGAAGAGGCCGAGGTGAAGCGCATCCTCGGCGAACTCACCGCGAGACTCGCCGCTGACCGCGAGGTGGACGCCACCCTAGAGGCCCTCGCCGAGCTCGACCTCACCGAGGCCGCCCGCCGGCTCGCCGAGGACTGGAAGCTCACCCGCCCCCGCTTCGGCCCGCCCGGGCGCTACGCGCTTCGCTCCGCCTTCCACCCGCTGATTTCGGACCCGGTGAAAAACGATCTCGCCCTCGACGAGCGGCGGAAGCTCCTGCTCGTCTCCGGGCCCAACATGGGCGGAAAGACCGCGCTTTTGAAGACCCTCGGCCTGGCCCAGGCGATGGCCCAGTCGGGGCTTTTCGTCGCCGCCGAGGCCGCCGAGCTCCCCTTCGTGCGGGCGATCCTCACCGATATCGGCGACGAGCAGGACATCCTCGCCGATCTTTCCACCTTCGCGAGCCACTTAAGGCGCCTGAAGACGATCCTCGAGGAAGCGGGCCCCGATGCCCTCGTCCTGGTGGACGAGCTCGGCACCGGCACCGACCCCGAGGAGGGGGCGGCGCTGGGGCAGGCGGTGCTCGAGGCGCTCCTCGAAAAGGACGCCCGGGGCATCGTCACCACCCACCTCGCGCCCCTAAAGGCCTTCGCCGCCGAGGCGGAGGGGGTGGAGAACGCCAGCATGGCCTTCGACCTCGAGCGCTTCGCCCCCACCTACCGGCTCCTCCTCGGGGTGCCGGGCCGGAGCTACGCCTTCGCCATCGCCGAGCGGCTGGGCTTCCCGAAGGGCCCCCTGGAGCGGGCCCGCGCCCTCTTAGGAGAGGGCGCCCGCACGGCCGAGGCCCTGCTCGCCCGGCTGGAAGAGGAAAAGCGCGCGCTCGAGGAGGCGCTCAGGAAGGCCGAGGCCGAGCGCCGGCGGGCGGAGAAAGCGCGCGCGGAGCTGGAGGCGCGGTTAAAAGACATCGAATCCGAGCGCAGGCGCGTCCTAGAGGAAGCCCGCGCCGAGGCCGACCGGCTCTTACTTGAGGCCGAGCGCCAGATCAAACGGGCGAAAGAGCGGGCGAAGACCGAGCCCGGCAAGAAGGACGCCCTCCGCCAGATCCTCGAAATGCGCCGCGCCGTGCGCCCCGAGCCGAAGCGAAACCCCTACCCCACCCTCCGCCCCGGGATGCAGGTCGAGGTGCCCGACTACCGGGCCAAGGGGAAGGTGCTCGAGCTCCGGGGCGAGGTCGCCCTGGTGCAGATGGGCCCCCTCAAGGTCGAGGTTCCCGTGGCCCGCCTCAAGCCCCGCGACGAGGGTGCCCCCCGCCCCACCGAGGCGGTGGTGGTGAAGTCGGGCTTCGAGCCCGAGCTCAACCTCCGCGGCCTCACTCAAGCCGAGGCCCTCCTCGCCCTCGACGAGTTTTTGACCGAGGCCTACGCCCTCAAGGAAACCCCCGTCCGCATCCTCCACGGCAAGGGCACCGGCGCGCTCCGTAACGCCGTCCGCCAGGCGCTAAAGCGCGACAAGCGGGTGGAACGCTTCCACGACGCCATGCCCTACGAGGGCGGCCATGGGGTCACCGTGGTTCACCTTCGCGTCTAGGCACTACAGGAAACCTGAGCTTTCTTGTATAATATCCACGGAGGTTGCGATGACCCACGAGGAACTTTTCAAAAAGGCCCTTGAGGACGTGAAGAAGTACGACAAGAACCCCGACGAGGAGCTTCTCCGCGAGCTCGTCTCGATCTACGCGATCGTCTTCCGCAACGCCGACAGCGCCTACGTCGCCTGCGGGCAGAAGGATGAGCTCGAGCGGGTGAAGAAGAACTTCCTTTTGAACAAGCTCCACGTCGACCTCTCCGACGAGGAGATGGACCGGCTGCTCGAGGAGGTCTGCCAGGAGATCAAGGGCAAAAAGCTCCGCTCGACCTTCTACTACCTGCTCACCAAGAAGCTCGGCCGGCGCGACGCCTTCGTATGAGGAGCACCCGCTCCATCCTCGAGCCTAAGCCCCCCGAGGAGCTCCCCGGCGAGGGCTTTCGCAAGCGCCAGATCGCCCACTGGCTCTACCGCCGCGGCGCTCGCGACTTCGACGAGATGACCGACCTCCCTCGGGCGCTCCGGCGTGAACTCGCCGAAAACTGGCGGATCTCCGAGTTCGAGCTGATCCAGGCCTTCCCCTCGCAAGACGGCTCGGTCAAGTACCTCTTCACCCTGAAAGACGGCAAGCAAACCGAGGCCGTCTACCTGCCCTACAAGGACCGCAAGACCGTCTGCCTCTCGAGCCAGGTGGGCTGCCCGGTGGGCTGCACCTTCTGCGCCACCGGGGCGCTCGGCTTCGGCCGCAACCTCACCCCCTGGGAGATCCTCGACCAGCTCCTCGCCATCGCCCACCACCAGGGCATTCCCCCGACCGAGATCCGAAACGTCGTCCTCATGGGCATGGGCGAGCCGCTATTGAACCTGGACGCGGTGAGCGCGGCCGTCCGCCGCATGATCGACAAAAACGCCCTCGGCATGAGCCCCCGCCGCATCACCCTCTCCACCGTGGGCATCCCGAAGGGGATCCGCCGGCTCGCCGAAGAGGACCTCGGGGTAAAGCTCGCCCTCAGCCTCCACGCCCCCGACGACGAGACCCGGAAAAAGATCATCCCCACCGCCAAGGCCTACCCAGTAGAGGAGATCATGGACGCGGTGGCGGAATACTTCCAAAAGACCAAGCGCCGCGTCACCTTCGAGTACGTGATGCTGAAGGGCATCAACGACGCCCCCCGCCAGGCGCGGGAGGTGGCCCGGCTGATCAAGGACCGCCGCATCGTGGCCCACGTCAACCTGATCCCCTTTAACCCCTGGGAGGGGGCACCGGTCGAGGGGACGCCCAAAGCGGGCATCCGCCGCTTTGCCGAGATCCTCGAAAACGAGGGCATCCCCACCACCATCCGCTGGAGCCGCGGGGTCGACGTCGGCGCCGCCTGCGGCCAACTGGCGCTCAAAGAGACCCCGCCCGCACCGCTGCGTTTCGCTCCGAACGCCCCTAACCGATAGAACGAACGCCTCTACTCTCCACGGCCTCGCTGCCCTTACTTGGGTAAATGGAGGTGCAAAAACATGCGGCGAGGCTCGCGGTATGTATTGCTTGCGGTCCTTTTGGTAGTGTCCCGAATTTTGTGTACGCCCCCACCTAAGCCCGGGGGTATCTGCTATCGAAGATAGCACGGATCTCATCTTCTGCCTGCTGAAAGCCCCGGAGCTTCCTCGTCTGAAACTGCGCCTCGTATCGCTCGGCCACGAAGTAGATCACCTTGAGTACGGCATCGGGCGTGGGAAAGGCGTTGTCCCGGGTCTTGGTGGTC
>WFXV01000220.1 GCA_015490435.1 Thermaceae bacterium | reverse complement strand
AGTCGGGGAAGTGGTCGGCGAGGAGCGCCTCGGCGGTGTAGAAGCGCTGGGCCACCTCGAAGCCGGCCTCGGGGTAGACGAAAAGCGGCCAGCGTTTGTCGCCGCGGACCAAGAGGGCGTCGGCGTAGACCACCCCCTCCCGGAGCGGGAAGGGGTGGTCGGGGCTTTCGAGGCGGAAGCCGAGCTCGCCGAGGGCGCGGTCGATAGCGGCGAGCATGGCACCCTTTCCCCGGGCGAGGTCGGCGGGCTCGAGGTAGACCGCGGGCCAATCGCCCGGCGCGTTGGTGGCTAGCCGCATGGTACGCCCAGTCTACGCCAGCCCCTGGGGCCAGCTTGGGTAAAGCCCGGGTCGGGCCAGGGCGTAGCCCTGGGCGTAGCGAAAACCGAGCTCGGCCAGGGGCCCGAGCAGGGACCGGTCCTCCACCCCCTCGGCCACCAGCGAGAGCCCCAGGTCCCGGGCGATCGCCGCCACCCCCGCCACCAGCGCCCGGGCCTTGGGTTCGGGGAAGCGGGCCACCAGGCTGCGGTCGAGCTTGAGCCAGGCGAGGGGGAGCTCGGCCAAAAGAGAAAGGCTCGCGTAGCCGGTGCCGAAGTCGTCGAGGGCGATGGGGTAGCCGGCCTGGGCCAGGCGCTCGAGGTGCCGGCGGGCCCGGGGCTCGAGCAGCGCGTACTCGGTCACCTCGAGCCCGAGTCGGGCCTCCTCCCCGAGCCCTAAAAGCGCCTCGGCGAAGGCGGAATCGGCGAGGCTCGAGGGCAGGAGGTTCACCCAGACCCGCACCCGGTGGCGGCGGGCGAGGCGGGTAGCGCGCTCGAGCACGTAGGCGTCCATCTGGGGTCCAAGGCCCTGGCCCTCGGCCAGGGGCACGAAGACCGAAGGCGGCTCGCGCCAGCGGAGCAGCGCCTCGGCGTGGGAAAACCGCTTTTCCACCAGGTCCCAGATCGGCTGCAGGTGGACCTCGAGGGTCTCCTCGGCCAGGGCCTTCTCGAAGGCGAACAGGGTGCGCTCCTCCTGGTAGCGCGCCTCCTCCTGACTGGGGTCAAAGAAGACGAATGCGCGCCCCGCTTCCTTGGCCCGCTTGAGGGCGAGCGCCGCCTGGTGCCAAAGGGTCTCGAGTCGGGTCTCCCCCGCCCGGCCCACCGCCGCCCCCACTGCCATCCGGGGCTTAAGGGCCCGCCCTGCGAGCGTCACCGGCTCGGAGGCGGCGGCCAGCAACCGGCGCACCGCCCGCTCGGCCCCCTCGCGGTCGCAGCGGAGCAGGAGGGCGGCGAACTCGTCGCCGGCCATGCGCACCAAGAGGTCGCCATGGAAGAGGTGGGTCTTAAGCCGGCGGGCGAGCTCGACCAAGAGGCGGTCGCCGGCGGTGTGGCTCAACGACTCGTTGACCGCCCGCAACCGGGCCACGTCCAGGGCGAGCACCACCACCTCGGTCCCGGGCTCGAGCCGGGCGAAGAGCTCCCCGCCGACCTCGCTCCAGAAGCGCTCGTTGGGCAACTGGGTGAGGGGATCGTGGTAGGCGTGGTGCTCGGCCTCCTCGGTCTTCTTCAGCCAGCCGAAGGCGAGCCCCAGCGTCGCCGCCAAAAGCTCCATTCGCTGAACGTCCTCCGGGCGAAAGGCCCCGGGGCGGAAGGCGTCGAGGTTCAGGGAAAGCGCGACCTCGCCGGCCACCGTCACCGGCACCCGCAGCACCTCGGCGAGCGCAGGAACGCGCCCAAGCGCCCTGAGCACCTGGTTTTCCTCCGGAGGAGGGCGCAGGATCCCGGGCCGGGGGTCGTTCGCGTCCCAGCTCTCGGAAACCGGAATCGCCACCGAGAAAAGCGCCCCGGGGTGGTTCCATAGCGCCTTGAAGACGAAGTGCTCGCCCTCCCGCACCAAGATGCTTCCGGCCTCGGCCCCAGGCACGAAGCGGCGGGCAAGGGCCAGCACCTCGTCGTAGAAAGAATCCTGAATACCGCCGGCGGCGAGGATACGGCCCCAGAACTCGAGCACCGCGTCGCGAAAGGCGACCTCCTCCGCCTTCGCCCGCCCCTCCTCCGCGGCGCGGGCCAGCGCCAAGAGCCGCTCAAGCGCCTCCCGGCACCGCTCCTTCGCCCCCACCACAAGCCCCTCGGCTTTCTCCCAACGAGGGGTGGTTGCACCGACCAGCGCTAGCATCCGTTCCAGCGGGCAGTCCTCGGACACGCTTACCCTGAATTATAGCAGGGTAATTTACTACGGTATAGTGAATTATCGGCAGAAAGGGGTGCCCGAATGTCCAACAAACGCGAAGTTACCGAACGCCTTCGGGCGGACCCCCGCGCCCTTTCGGTCTACTTCGCGCTGGTGGAGGTGGCGATGGCGCGGGAGACGATCACCTACGGCGCCCTCGCCGAACGCATCGGCCTCCCCCGCCGGGGACCACGTATGGCCCGGGAGGTGGGCCGGCTGCTCGAGCTCGTCTCCCTCTACGAAACCTACCACGCCCGGCCCCTCCTCAGCGTGGTGGTCCACTCCACCACCGACAAAAAGCCCGGCCGGGGGTTCTTCGCCCTGGCTCGGGACCTCGGCCTGCTCGCCGAGGGCGACGACGAGGACCCCTTCTACCGCCACCAGCTCGGCGCCATCTACCATACCTGGTCTTGAGCGCGCTGCGCTCACAGGTATACTGGCGCCGTGGCGCAGCTCGACCGGAACCAGCTACGCACGAACCAAACCCTGATCCTCCTCGCGGTAGCCGCCGCCCTGCTCCTGGGGCACCCGGCCCCGGTGGCGGCGATGGCGCTCGCGCTGCTTTTGGGCCTCTTCGGGCCTGACCCCCTGGCGGGCGCGAGAAGGCTCCTCCGGGTTCCCGACCACCCCGAACGCGAGGACGTGAGGCCCCACCGCTTCGCCCGCGGCCTCGCCGGGGGAATGCTCGCCGCCTCCGCCCTGCTTTGGTCACCAGGCCATTCCCTCCCCGCCACCTTGCTCGCACTCGTCGTAGCCGCCCTCGCCGCCCTCAGCCTGGGCTCGGGCTTCTGCCTCGGGTGCTTCCTCTACTACCAGCTAAAGCTCCTGCCCCACAGGCTGCGGCGAAACTAAAAGTGGGGCCCCTTCCCGGGGCCCGCTCGGCGTCTACCCCGCTACTTCGGCTCGTTCGGCCAGGGGCCCACGACCCCCTCGACCGCCCACTCCATCGTCTCCAGCTGGTGCTTGGTGAGCCTGAGTCCCTCGGGCACCCGGAGCACGCCCTTGCGATCCTTGATCGGCCCCTGGAAGGGGTCGAAGGCGAGCTCGACGTCCTTCATCAGCCCGTGGAGCTTCATCACCAGGTCGTAGACGCTGATCTTGCCGAAGATCGGGTGGTCCACCTGCTTGGCCTTGAGCCGCCCGGCGAACTTGGGGTTGATGGGGACGCCGAAGTCCGCCCCGAGCTCCACCGCCCCCTGGGGCAAAAGCCACCAGTAGTCCACGTCCTCGAGGTTCTTCGGGGTGTAGAGCCCGGCGTAGACCTTAGCTAGGAAATCCTTGTAGATCGTCCCCCAGTGCACCAGCTGGCCGCTCACCACGTAGTCAGGGGCGAACTTCAGCATCGGAGAGTAATGGGAGAACGAGGGGAAGCCCTTCTCCGCAGCCACCTGGACCACCGTGGGGCTGTCCTCGGTGAAGGCGAAGACGTCGGCCCCCTCGGCGATCAGCGCCTCGGTCGCCTCCTTGGCCGCCGCCGGGTTGTACCACTCGTAGATCCAGCGGACCAGGACCTGGGCCTTGGGGTTCACCGCCCGCACGCCCAGGGTGAAGGCGTTGATGTGGCGCTTCAGCTCGGGGATGGGGAACGCGCCCACGTACCCCACCTTGCCGGTCTTGGTGAGCGCCCCCGCCATCAGGCCGTTCAGGTAGTAGACCTGGTAGAAGTCGGCCATGTAGGTAGCCACGTTGGGCGCCCGCTTGAACCCGGTGGCGTGGGCGAAGATCACGTCGGGGTAGCGCTTCGCCGCCTCCTGCACCGCGTCCATGTAGCCGAAGCTGGTGGCGAAGATGACCTTCACCCCCTGGCGCACCATCTGGTCGATGTAGCTCCCCGCCTGGCCCTCGGGAACGCTTTCGACGTAGACGGTCTTGAGCCAGGGGAAGGCCGCTTCCGCCTCCTTCCGGCCGACGTCGTGGGCGTGGGTCCAGCCGTAGTCCCCGATCGGCCCCACGTAGATCCAGCCGGCCTTGATCTCCTGCTGGCCGAAGGCCAGCGCCCAAAGAACCACTACCGCCGCCAACCAAAACTTCCTCATCCCCAACCTCCTAGCGCTCGCCCCGCACGTAGGGGCGTCCCAGCGCCTCGGGCGCGCCCAGACGGACGCTCTTCCCGAGCGCGCTTAGGACCAAGAAGAGGATCGTGAAAAGGTAGGGGGTCATCTTCAAAAACTCGGGGGCCAGGTGGGCCTGGAAGCGGTAGGCCAGGTGGTAGAAGGCGCCGAAGAGGAACGAGGTTACCACCGCCCGGAGGGGGTCCCAGGCGGCGAAGATCACGATCGCGAGCGCGATCCAGCCGAGCCCCGCGGTCATCCCCTCGGTCCAGGAGGGGCGGTAGGCCACCGAGAGGTAGGCCCCTGCCACCCCGGCCATCGCCCCGCCGAAGAGCACCGCAAGGTAGCGGACGAGGTAGACGTTCACCCCGAGCGCGTCGGCGGCGGCGGGGTTTTCCCCCACCGAGCGCAGGTGGATGCCCCCCCGGGTGCGGTAGAGGAAGACCCAGAGCAAGAAGGCGAGGAGAAAGCCAAGGTAAAGGAGCGCGCTCTGCCCCGAGAACACCCCCGGCCCGATCCAGGGGATCTCCTTGAGGAGCGGCACGTCCCACTTGGGCAGGGGGTGGGCGAGGGGCCGCCCGGCGAAGGGCTTGCCCAAAAGCCCCGAGAGCCCGAGCCCCACCATGGTGAGCGCGAGCCCGGAGACGTACTGGTTGGCCCTTAGGGTGATCGAGAAGAAGGCGTGGAAGAAGGCCGCCGCCGCCCCCACGCCCGCCGCCGCCAGCACCCCGAGCCAGGGGTTTCCGCTCAGGTCGGCGACGACGAAGGCGGAAAGCGCTCCCAGGATCATCATCCCCTCAACCCCGAGGTTGATCACCCCGGCCCGCTCGGCGACCAGCTCGCCGAGGGCGGCGAAGAGGAGGGGGACGGCGAAGGCGAGTCCCCGGGCCAGGGTCGCCACCACCCAGCTCTCAACCACGGCGCACCCCCCAGACCACCCGGTAGCGGAGGAAGACCTCGGCGGCGATCAGGAAGAAGAGGATCAGGCCGTTCACCACCTGGACCAGCTGGAAGGGGGTGGCGAGCGCCACCTTGGCCACGTCGCCGGCGGCGAAGACGAAGCCGACGAGGAGCCCGGTGAGCACCGCCACCAGGGGATGGTTCCGCCCCAGCCAGGCGACGATGATGCCGGTGTAGCCGTAGCCCAGCGAGATCTGCAGGGGCGCGAGCAGCTTGTGGTGGGTCCCCGCTACCTCGACGAAGCCGGCGAGCCCGGCGGCGCCCCCAGAAAGGAGCGCCACCCAGCTCAGGGTGAAGAGCGCCCGCACCCCGGCGTAGCGGGCGGCCTCGGGGTTCTCTCCGAGGACGCGCACCTCGAAGCCGAGCTTGGTGGCAAAGAGCAGCCAGGCGAAAAGCACCGCCAGCAAGAGCGCGAGCACCACCCCCGGCCAGGCCAGGGCGGTGCCGGGGAGGAGGGGGAGGCTCGCGGCCTCGGGGAAGCGGTCGGTGTAGGCGAACCCGAAGGCGCTCTTCCCCTTCCAGGGACCGTGGATCAGCCAGTCCACCAGGTAAATGGCGACGTAGTTGAGCATGAGCGTGGTGATCACGTCGTTGACCCCGAGCCGGGCTTTTAAGAAGGCGGAAAAAAGCGCCCAAAGCCCCCCGGCGAGGAAGGCGGCGAGGGCCATGACAAAGAGCAAGCCCGGCCCTTCAATCCCGGAAAAGAGCGCCACCCCGCCGGCGGCCACCGCCCCGAGGAGCAGCTGGCCCTCGGCCCCGATGTTCCAAAACTGGGCCCGGAAGGCGAGGGCGAGCCCGGCCCCGACCAGGATCAGGGGGACCGCCCGGCGAAGCACCTCGGCGAGCCCGCGGGGGTCGGAAAAGACGCCGCCCGCGATCGCCCGGGCGGCCTCGAGAGGCGGGGTCCCGTAGAGCCAGAGCAGGAGCAGGCTCGAGAGGAAGGCGAGGAGGACCGCGAGGGTCGAGACCCAGACCACCTCGAACGCCTTCGGCGCCGGCCGCGGCACCAGCTTCACGCCGCCACCCCCGCCATCAGCATCCCGAGCTTCTCCTTGGTCGCCTCCTCGGGGGCGAGCTCAGCGACGATCCGCCCCTCGAAGATCACCAGAATGCGGTCAGAGACCTTCAAGATCTCCTCCAGGTCCTCGCTCACCAGGAGGATCGCCGCCCCCCGGTCGCGGGCTTCAAAGAGCCGATCGTGCACCTGATGGGCGGCGCCGACGTCGAGGCCGTAGGTGGGGTGGGCGGCGATGAGGACCTCGGGATCGCCGTAGAGCTCGCGGGCGAGGATCAGCTTCTGCACGTTCCCCCCCGAGAGCAAGCGCACCGGGGTCTCGATCGAGGGGGTCTTGATCCCGTAGGCCCGGACCTGCTCCTCGGCGAAGCGGCGGATCCGCCGCCGGTCGAGCACCGGCCCGCGGGCAAACGGCGGGTAGCGGTAGTGCCGGAGGACGAGGTTCTCGGCCACCGAGAGGCTCCCGACTACGCCGCGGTGGTTCCGGTCCTCGGGGACGTGGGCCACCCCGGCCTCGAAGAAGACCCGGGCGTCCCGACCGGTGAGGTTTCGCTCCCCCACCCGGATCCAGCCCCGCTCGGGGCGGCGGAGGCCGGTGAGGGCCTCGATCAGCTCGCTCTGGCCGTTGCCGGCGACCCCGGCAAGCCCCACGATCTCGCCCTCCCGGAGAACGAAGCTCGCGTCCTTGACGGCGTAGAAGCCGCGGTCCGAGCG
>WFXV01000219.1 GCA_015490435.1 Thermaceae bacterium | reverse complement strand
GCGGGGGGCTGATCTCCGGCGTGGCCACCGCGGTGAAGGCCCTGGACGAGGGCGTCCGGGTGATCGGCGTCGAGCCCGCGGCCGCTCCCGACGCCGCGATGAGCTTCGCCAAGGGGGAGCGGGTCTGCCTCAAGGAGGTCCCGCGGACGATCGCCGACGGGGTGCGCACCCTCTGCCTGGGGGTGCGCACCTTCGAGGTGATCCGAAGGCGGGTAGACGCGATCCTCACCGTGAGCGAGGAGGCGATCCGGGAGGCCCAGGCCCGCTTCATCACCCGCACCAAGGTCTTCGCCGAGCCCACCGGGGTGCTGCCGCTTGCGGCCGTGCTCGAGCACGGGGACACGCTTCCCCAAAGGCTTGCCCTCGTGGTCTCGGGGGGCAACGGGGTGCCCCCTCGGGTATGATGGGGCCGATGGTCTTGAAAAGAGCGGGCCGGTTTTTGCTGCTATTGCTCCTCCTCGCGGCCTGCGCGCCGGCGCCCCACACCCCGCCCCCGGCGGAGGCCCGCGTCGAGGGGCCGGTCGCCTTCTACCCCCACGCCACCGGGCTCGCCTGGCGCTACCTGCCGGAAGGGCTGCCCCTAGACGCCCCCGGCTACACCCTGAAGGTCGAGGGGCTCGGGAGCTTCGAGGGCACGCCCGGGATCCGCTACCGCTTTTTCGGCCGGGGCCAGGACCGGGTCTACTACCGCCAGGTGGGGGCGTTCGGGGTGAAGCTCCTCGGCTACGAGGAGAAGATCACGCTAAGCCGGCTCGAGTTCGACCCGCCCTTCCTCGAGTATCCCCCCGAGGCCCTGCTCGAGGTCGGCTACCGCTGGGGCGGGAGGAGCCGGGTGCGGAGCTTCTTCGTGCTCCCGAGCGGGGTGGAGAAGCAGACCGAGCTCTTGCTCGAGTACCGCTTCGAGGTCACCGACCGCCGCCGGGTCGAGGTGCCGGCGGGCAGCTTCGAGGCCTACATCATCCGCTTCTCGGCGAAGAGCGGGAAGGAGTCGGTGGAGTCCGAGCTCTGGTTCGTTCCCCACGTGGGCGAGGTGCGCACCCGCGAGGGGCTCTTGCTCGTCGGGAAGAACTTCTAGGGGAGCCTTTATGGTGCTCGATCGCATTCAGGGACCCGAGGACGTAAAGCGCCTCTCCGAGGAGGAACTCGCGCAGCTCGTCGAGGAGCTGAGGAGCGAGATCATCCGGGTCACCGCCAAGACCGGCGGCCACCTCGCCTCCTCCCTGGGGGCGGTGGAGCTGATCGTCGCTTTGCACCGGGTCTTCGACTCGCCCAAGGACCGGATCCTCTTCGACGTCGGCCACCAGGCTTATGCCCACAAGCTCCTCACCGGCCGCCGCGAGCAGTTCGAGACCCTGCGTCAGGAGGGCGGGATCTCGGGCTTCACCAAGGTGAGCGAGTCGCCCCACGACGCGATCACCGTGGGGCACGCCTCCACCAGCCTGGCCAACGCCCTCGGCATGGCCCTCGCCCGCGACGTCAAGGGCGAGGACCACAAGATCGTGGTGGTAATCGGCGACGGCGCCCTCACCGGTGGGATGGCGCTGGCCGCCCTCAACAAGATCGGCGAGCTGGGCAAGGACATGCTGATCATCCTGAACGACAACGAGATGTCCATCAGCCCGAACGTGGGGGCGCTGAACCGCTACTTCCGGAGCCTGCAGGTCCAGCGCTGGCTGCAGGACGCGGAGGAGCGGGGCAAGCGGGTGCTCGAGAAGATCTCCCCCAGGCTCTACGAGCTCGCCGACCGCGCCAAGGAGGCGGCCAAGCTCCTCGTCCACCAGGAGAACCCCTTCTACGCCTGGCGCATCCGCTACGTGGGGCCGGTGGACGGGCACGACCTGAAGGGGCTCGTCTACCTCCTCGACCACCTCAAGGACCTCAAAGGGCCGACCCTGCTCCACATCGTCACCAAGAAGGGCTACGGCTACAAGCTCGCCGAGGAGGACCCGGTGAACTGGCACGGGGTCGGGCCCTTCGACCCCGAGGCCCCGCCGAAGCCGGGGAAGGGCTACACCTGGTCGCTGGCGTTTGGCGACGCCCTGGTCGAGCTCGCCGAGGAGGACGACCGCATCTTCGCCATCACCCCGGCGATGCGGGAGGGCTCGGGGCTCACCGAGTACGCCCGGCGCTTTCCCGACCGCTACGTGGACGTGGGCATCGCCGAGGACGTGGCGGTGACCACCGGGGCCGGGCTCGCCCTCGCTGGGATGCGGCCGGTGGTGGCGATCTACTCCACCTTCCTGCAGCGGGCGGTGGACCAGGTCATCCACGACGTGGCGATCGAGAACCTGAACGTGATCTTCGCCATCGACCGCGCCGGGCTGGTGGGGGCCGACGGCCCCACCCACCACGGGGTCTTCGACTTGGCCATCCTTCGCGCCGTGCCCAACCTCAAGATCCTCGCCCCAAAGGACGCCGCCGAACTCCGGGCGATGCTGAAGGCGGCGCTAGAAGTCGGCGGCCCGGTGGCGATCCGCTACCCCCGGGCCAAGGTGGCGCCGGTCGCGCCCGGAACCTGGCCCGAGATCGCCTGGGGCACCTGGGAGGTCTTGAAGGAAGGGAGCGAGGTGATGATCCTCGCCTTCGGCAAGACCCTGGAGTACGCCCTTTCCGCCGCCGGCGACGACCCCCGGGTGGGGGTGGTGAACGCCCGGTTTCTAAAGCCCCTGGATGAAGCGATGCTCGCGCGGCTGGTGCGCGAGGGGAAGCGCCTTCTCACGGTGGAGGACCACCAGCTCGCCGGGGGATTTGGTTCGGCGGTGCTCGAGGCCCTCGAGAAGATGGGCCTCGCGGCCGAGGCCGAGGTCAAGAGGCTCGGCCTCCCCGACCGCTTCACCGAGCAGGGCAAGATCGAGTCGCTCCACAAAAAGGCGGGGATCGGCCCCGAGGGCATCCGCCGGGCCCTCGCCGAGTGGGGCCTCGCCCCCGCGCCCACCGGTAAGACCGCCTAGCGCATGGCGCGCGTACTCGCGCTGATTCTGCTCCTTTTTCCGCTGGCCTTCGGCCGGGTGGCGCTTCCCGACTTCGCCGCCCCCGAGGAGCTGGCCCCGCTCGCCCGGGCGCTCCCGGTGGCGCTCGCCTCCCGGCTGGTCGCCGCCGGCGAGCGGGTGAGCCTGCTCGGGGTGGTGCTCGGCCCCGAGGAGGCCGAGGCCTTGCTCGCCGCCGGCTACGACGAGGTGGTCCTCGGCGAGGTCTTCCGCCTGGGCGGCGCCCTCGCGGTGACCGCCCGCCGCTACCGGCTGGAAGAGGGCGCGCCCACGCTGGTGGGCACCGCCACCCTGACCGCGGCGAGCCCGAGCCGTCTCCTCGACGAGGCCGGCCGCCTTTTGGCCCAGCTCTACGCCGACCGGCCCGCCTTCACCTCGGGGGCCCTCGCCCACCTCCTGGTCGTCCCCGGCCACCTCAAGCTCCCCCTCGGGGGCCGGCGGAAGCTCTTGGTCTACGCCCTCGACGAGGAAGGGCGGGAGCTTGCCGGCGTGCGCCCGGTCTTCCAGGTGGAGGACCCCGGGGTCGCCCGGGTGAACGAGCGGGGCGAGGTGGTGGCGGTGGCCCCCGGCGAGACCCGGGTTTGGGTGCAGGCGGTGGGGGTCCCGGGCGCCGGCCGGGTCAAGGCCGAGGCCCAGGTGGTGGTGACGCCGCCCGCCTTCGGGCTCAGGCTCGGCGGGGTGGCTTTTGGAAAGCGCCCGGCTTTTCCCGGCTGGATCCGGGTGGGGCTCAGGCTTTCCTCCTCCGGCGGGGCCCCGCCCGCTTACACCGGCGGCACCGACGTGGCCGAGGCTTCCCAAAACCCCCTCGACTACCTCGCCGGTTTCTTTGCCGGGATCGTCACCGGCGGGCAGCTTACCGCGGCCCTCGACTACGAGCTGGGCACGAGCCTCCTCTTCCACCTCGAGGCCTACCAGCGCACTCTAGCCGGCTACTTCGGGGCCGGGCTCGGCTTCGCCACCCCCACCGCCCCCGGCGGGCTCCAGGGGGTGAGCCTCAGGCTCGTGCTCGGGAGCTACCTCCTCGGCACCCGCTACCCCCTGGAGGCGGTGGGGGAGGCGGTCTTTCCCACCGCCGAGGGACGGCCGCCTGAGCTCAGGCTCGCCTTTGCCGTCGGGCTCGACCTCTATCCCTGAAAAAAGGCGGGGGCGCTTGGCCCCCGCCCGGGTTTTTGGGGCTTTTTAGCGGGCGTGCTCCACCGCCCGGGTCTCCCGCACCACGGTGACCTGGACCTCGCCGGGGTAGTCCATGTCGCGTTCGATGCGGCGGGCGATCTCCCGGGCGAGCAGGGCGGCTTTTTGGTCGGTGACCCGGTTCGGCTCCACGATGACCCGGACCTCCCGCCCCGCCTGCACCGCGAAGGCCTGCTCGACCCCGGGGTAGCTGGTGGCGATCTTCTCGAGCTGCTCGAGCCGCTTGATGTATTCCTCGAGGCTTTCCCGCCGGGCGCCGGGCCGGGCCGCGCTCACCGCGTCGGCGGCGGCGACCAGCACGGCGTAGGGGGTTTCGGCGTTCTCCGGGTCGTGGTGGTGGGCGATCGCGTCCAGGACCTCCTTGCCCTCGCCGAAGCGCTTGGCGAGCTGGAGGCCGATCTCGACGTGGGAGCCCTCGATCTCCCGGTCCACGCTCTTGCCGATGTCGTGGAGCAGGCCGGCGCGGCGGGCGATCGCCGGGTCGTAGCCGAGCTCGGCGGCGAGGATCCCGGCGACGTGGGCCACCTGGACCGAATGGGCAAGGACGTTCTGGCCGTAGGAGGTGCGGAAGTGGAGCCGGCCGAGGAGCTGGATGAGGCCGGGTTTTAGGCCCACCACCCCGGCCTCGAGCGCGGCTTCCTCGCCGCGCTCGTAGAGGAAGTGCTTCATCTCCTCCTTGGCCTTTTCCACCACCTCCTCGATCCGGGTGGGGTTGATGCGCCCGTCGGCGACCAGCTCCTCGAGCGCCATGCGGGCGATCTCGCGCCGGAGGGGGTTGAAGGAGGAGAGGATCACCGCCTCCGGGGTGTCGTCGATGATCAGGTCCACCCCGGTGAGCGCCTCGAAGGCCCGGATGTTCCGCCCCTCGCGGCCGATGATCCGCCCCTTCATCGCGTCGGAGGGGATCGGGACCACGCTGACCGCGAGCTGGCTCGCCACCTCGGAGGCCTGGCGCTGGATCGCCTGGGCGAGGATCTCGGCGGCCTTCTTCTTGGCCTCGAGCCGAGCCTTCTCCATCGCCGCCTTCACCTTGAGCGCCCGCTCCTCCTCGAGCTCGGCCTCGAGCTTCTCGAAGAGCCGCTTGGTGGCCTCCTCCCGGGTGAGGCCGGCGACCTCCTCGAGCTTGAGCTCGATCTCGCGCTCCTTTTCCTTAAGGTGCTCTTCCCAGGTCTTGAGCTCTTCCTCCTTGGCCGAGAGCTTCTCCTCGAGCTCGTCGAGCTTCGCGGCCCGGGCGTCGAGCTGCTCCCCGCGGCGGACCAGGCGCTCATCGAGCTTTTTAAGCTCCTCCCGCTCGCGCCTTAGGTCCTCCCAGGCGGCCTCGAGCCGGCGCCGCTCCTTTTCGAGCTCGGCCCGCTCGCGCTCGAGCTCGGCGAGCAGGCGCTCGCGCTCCCGGGCGGCCTCCTCGGCGAGGCGCTGCCGCTCCTTCTCGAGCTCGGCCTCGATCCGGGCCCGCTCCTCCTTGAGCCGGGCCTCGATCTCGGCGAGGCGAGCCTTGGCCTCGGCCTCGGCCTCGGCCTTGAGCTCGCGGACCTCGGCGCGGGCGGCCTCGAGCACCTCCCGCGCCTCCCGCTTGGCTTCCTCGAGCACGCGCCGTGCCTCCTCCTCGGCGGCGCGGCGGAGCTCCTCGCCCGCCGCCGGGGCGGCGGCCGGCCCGCGGCGAAGGAGGACCGCGAGCCCGCCCGAGAGCAGCACGAGGAGGACGATGAGCAGGACTTCGGTCAGGCCCATGGCGCCCTCCCTAGACGTCGGCGGACGCCGCTTCCGGGACGATGCCCGCGCGCTTCAAGACCTCGGCCCGAATCTCCTCGGCGAGCTCGGGGTGTTCGCGCAGGTACTCGGCGGCCCGCTCCTTGCCCTGGCCGAGCCTGAGGTCGCCGTAGGAGAGCCAGGAGCCGGCCTTGTCGATGACCCCCTGATCCACCGCCACCGTGACCAGGTCGGCCATGGGGTCGATGCCGCGGCCGAAGTAGAGCTCGAGCTCCACCTCCTTGAAGGGCGGGGCCAGCTTGTTCTTGGTCACCTTGACCTTGACCCGGTTGCCGATGGGGGTGTCCTTCTTCTTGATCGGCTGCCCCACCCGCCGCACGTCGAGCCGCACCGAGGCGTAGAACTTGAGCGCCCGTCCGCCGGGGGTAGTCTCGGGGTTGCCGTACATCACCCCCACCTTCTCCCGCAGCTGGTTGATGAAGATCGCGGCGGTGTTCGACTTGGCGAGCACGGCGGTGAGCTTCCTTAGCGCCTGGCTCATCAGCCGGGCTTGGAGGCCGACGTGGGCGTCCCCCATCTCGCCCTCGATCTCGGCGGCCGGCACCAGCGCCGCCACCGAGTCCACCACGATCACGTCCACCGCCCCCGAGCGCACCAGGAGCTCGGCGATCTCGAGCGCCTGCTCCCCGGTGTCGGGTTGGCTGATCAAGAGGTCGTCGGTGTCCACCCCGAGCGCCCGGGCGTAGTTGGGGTCGAGGGCGTGCTCGGCGTCGATGAAGGCGGCGATCCCGTCCTGGCGCTGGGCCTGGGCGATCACGTGCAGGGCCAGGGTGGTCTTGCCGCCCGACTCGGGCCCGTAGATCTCGGTGATCCGGCCCCGGGGGATCCCGCCGATGCCGAGCGCCACGTCAAGGGCGAGGCTCCCCGTGGGGATCACGTCTACCTTCTGGCGCGGGGCCTCGCCGAGGCGCATGATCGCCCCGGTTCCGAACCGCTTCTCGATCGTCTTCAGCGTGCTTTCCAGCACCTTTTGCCGTTCCTTGTCAGCTTCCACGTTCCTCACGCTCCTTTAAGCGGAAAGGTCGCAATCTTCTCGTAGTGGGGGCCCCGGGGGGTGAGGCGTGAGCGCACCAGGCTCATCCGGTCCACCGGGAAGGTGAGGTCGAAAACCACCGGCCGGACCCGGGGCGCCGGTCCCTTCTTCCGGGCCAGGGTGATGTGGGGCTTGAACGCCTTGGCGTCGTCGAACTCGGGGAGGTTTTCCCGAAGCCTCGTCGCCAGCGCGTCGAAGCCCTCGCCCTCGGCCTTGGCGAACCAGACCCGGGGGCTTCCCGCCTCGGGGAAGTGCCCCGTCCCCCGGATCCGGGCGGTGAAGGCGGGGACGCTGCCGGCGACGTCCCGCCCGATGCCCTCGAGCTCCCCAAGCCGCTCCTCGGGCACCTCCCCGAGGAAGAGCAGGGTGAGGTGCATCTGGTGCGGGGGAACCGGCTTCCACTTGCCCACGAGCCCCTTTTGGGCTTCGGCGAGCTTTTTCGCGATCTCCTCAGGCACGAAGACGGCGTAAAAGAGCCTCATGCTTCGCTCCAGAAGTAGGCCAGCGCAGCGTAGGCTGCCCGAAGGCGCACGCGTTCACGCCCCTGGTCGGGGAAGCGGTAGGGCCTTGCCCACGAGCCGCGATCGGTGGCCAAACCCACGAACACGGTCCCCACGGGGTGGCCCTCCAGCGCCTCGGGCCCGGCCACCCCGGTGACGGCGAGGCCAAAGTCGGCGTCGAGCAAGCGGCGGGCGGCCTCGGCCATGGCGCGCGCCGTGGGCGCGCTCACCTGGCCGTGAGCCTCGAGCACCTCCTCGGGCACGCCGAACCGCGCCTTCGCCTCACGGGTATACGATACCATACCCCCCCTAAAGGTCCTTGAGGCCCCGGGCACCTCGGTGAGGAGCTCGGCCACGAGGCCGCCGGTCACCGACTCCATCACCGCGAGGGTCTTGCCCTCGGCGAGGAGCCGGCGGTGGACGAGGCCGGCGAGGGTGTCCTCGTCTTCCCCCCAGATCTTGCCCTTGAGCTTTTTCCGGATCTTCTTGACCAGGTCCTCGTCGTGGACCACGAGCTCCACCCCCCAGGGCTTGGCGTAGCTCCCCACCTCGGCGAAGAGGGGGCCGAGGATCTCGGCGAGCTGGGACTCCCCGAGGCCGAAGGTCTTGAGCACCTTGCGGTAGCGGGGCTTTTTTGAAAGCCCGAGCCGCCTCTTGGCCTCCTCCCACATCGGCCGCCACTCCTCCGGGGGCCCGGGGAGGGCGAGCAGGGTCTTGCCGCCCCCTTGCCAGAGAAACCCCGGGGCGGTTCCGCGGGGATTTTCGATCCACTCCGCCCCACGTGGCCGCATCGCCTGGCGGCGGTTTGCCTCAGGCATCGGCCGCCCCATCCGGTCGAAAAAGGCGCGGATCTTCTCGAGCATCGCCTCGTCGGCCACGAGCGGCGCCCCAATCGCCCGGGCCACGGCCTCCCGGGTGAGGTCGTCAGGGGTGGGGCCGAGCCCGCCGGTGGTGACCACCAGGTCGTGGTGGCGGAGGGCGTGCGCGAGCTCGCGGACGAGTGGCTCGAGCTCATCCGCCACCCGGAAGCTCACCTCGACCTCGGCCCCGGATTCGAGCAGGTCGGCGGCGAGTTCCGCGGTGTTCGTGTCCTGGGTGTGCCCCACCAAAAGCTCGGTTCCCACGCCGATGACCGTGGCCTTCACGTCCCTAACTTACCCGTAGACTGAGACTTGGGATGCGGGATGTGCTCTTCGGCCGGCGCGCGATCCTCACCCGGCTCCGCCCCGGGGACGCCGAGGCTTTGGCCCTCGTCCACCCCGAGGCCGCCCGGCTCCTCGCCGAAGCCGGGGAGGGGGCGCTCGTCTACGTCCTCCGGGACGGCGCCGGCCATCTCCAGGGGGTCTTGATCGCCGAGGCCGGCGCGATCCGGGGCGCGTCCCGGGACGAGGCGCTCCTCGCCGACGGGCGCGAGGCGCTCGCCCGGGCGCTCGCCGCCTTTGGAAAGGAGGCCCAAGGTGAAGGTTGAGCTGGATCTTTCCTTCCTGGAAGAATTGCTCACGTCCATCGGCCCGAGCGGTTTTGAGAACGAGGCCACCAAGGTCTGGAAGAAGGCCGCCGAGGAGTTCGCCGACGAGGTTTGGGAGGATACAAACGGCAACGTCTACGCCCAGCTGAACCCCGGCAAGGGGGGAAAGCTCCTCCTTGACGGGCACATCGACGAGATCGGCCTGATCGTCACCGACGTGGACGAAAAGGGCTTCGTCTACGTGCAGGGTCTCGGCGGCTGGGACCCCCAGGTCCTGGTCGGCCAGCGGGTGCGGTTTCTTGGAAAGAAGGGTGAGGTCATCGGGGTGGTGGGCCGGAAGGCCGCCCACCTCTTGAAGGAGGAGGACCAAAAGCGCGCGGTCCGGGTCGAGGACCTCTGGGTGGACCTCGGCGCCGACTCCCGGGAGGAGGCGCTTTCCTACGTCGAGGTGGGGACGGTGGGGGTGCTCTCGGCGCCGCTTCGCTACCTGCACGGCCGCCGCATCGTCTCCAAGGCGCTCGACAACCGGATCGGGGCCTTCGTGGTGCTGGAGGCGCTCCGCCACCTCCGGGACGCCGGGGTCCAGGCCGAGGTCGCCGCGGTGGCAAGCACCCAGGAGGAGGTCTCCGGCGCCGGGGCGCTGGCGGCCGCCTTCCGTCTCCGGCCCAAGCAGGCGATCGTGGTGGACGTCACCCACTGCACCCGGATCCCCGGGGTGGAGAAGAAGACCGCCGGGCAGGCTGAGCTGGGCAAGGGGCCGGACCTCTCGGTGGGCCCCTACCTCCACCCCGAGCTGGTGCGGCGGCTCCGGGCGATCGCCGAGCGGGAGGGGATCCCCTACACGGTGAGCGTCGAGTCCAGCCACACCCGGACCAACGCCGACGCGATCGCGCTCTCCCGCGAGGGGGTGCCAACCGCGGTGGTCAGCATCCCCAACCGCTACATGCACTCGCCCTCGGAGATGGTGGACCTCGGCGACGTGGAGCACGCGGTAAGGCTCCTTGCCCTCTATGGGCTCGAGCTCACCGAGATCGAGGGGCGAAGGTGACCCTGGACGAGCTGCAGGCCGAGGTCGACGCCTGGATCAAAAGCTTCAAGACCGGCTACTTCCCGCCGCTACTCCAGCTTGCCCGGCTGGTCGAGGAGGTGGGCGAGCTTTCCCGGGTCCTCTCCCACCGCGAGGGGAAAAACCCCAAGGCGGGGGAGGACCCGGGCGACCTCGAGGAGGAGCTCGGCGACGTCCTCTTCGTCCTCGCCTCCCTGGCGAACCGCGAGGGCATCCGCCTCGAGGCCGCCTTCAGGAAGGTGATGCAAAAGTACCGCGCCCGCGACCGGGGCCGGTGGGAGTAGCCGGGTTAGGCGTCCGGCCGGCGGTGGACGAAGTAAAGGCCGTAGGCCATCAGGCCCAGGGCGAGGGCCAGTAGGCCCGCCGGGAGTTCCGAGAACCCCACCAGGAAGAGGGCGCTCGCGAGGATGACCAGGGTCGCGAGGCGCTTCGCCCGCCGGGGGATCGCCCCGCGTTCCCGCCAGGCCTTGAGCAGCGGTCCGTACCGGGGGTGCGCCTCGAGCCCTCGAAGCCGCTCGGGCGCGGCCTGGGCGAACGCCCAGGCCGCGAGCAGCACGAACGGGGTGGTGGGGAGCACCGGGAGCACCGCCCCCAGCGCGGCGAGGGCGAGGAAAACCAGTCCGAGCCCGCGAAAGAAGGCTGCGCCTCGCACGGTTTAGCCCGTCGCCGGTACCGGACCCTCCGCCAAGGCCGCGTAGATCCGGGCCGCCTTCTCCAGGTCCCCGGCCCGCACCCACTCCCCCTCGGTGTGGGCGAGCTTAGGATCCCCGGGGCCGAGCCCGGCGGTGGGAATCCCGGCGGCGGCGGTGTAGCGCCCGTCGGTGGCGAAGAACCAGAGCGAGGGCCGCCCCGCCTCGCCGAGCACCCGCCGCCTGGCCGAAAGGAGCGCCTGGACCAGGGGGTGTTCCGGCGGGGTGACGAAGCCCGGGGTGTTCTCGAGCTCGCCGTGCTCCCAGAGCTCGGGCACCTCGGCCTCGGCGGGCAGGCCCCGGAGGAGCTCTCTGAGGAAGGCCCGCATCTCCTCGGGCGACTCCCCCACCGTGCGCCAGTCGAGGATGAGCTCGATCTTGCCCGGGGTGCGGTTTTGGCTTTTGGTGTCGGCGTGGAGGACGGTGGGGGTGAGCTGGCTCGATCCCAGGAGCGGGTGGGTCTTCACCCGGGCCACCGCGAGCCGCTGGTAGAAGCGGCCGAGCGCCTGGTGGGGGTTTTCCCCCGGCGCCGCCAGGGCGGCGTGGTGGGGGTGGCCCAAAAACCGCACCCGCACCCGGGCCACCCCGCGGTGGCCGTACTTGACCTCAAGCTCCGAGGGCTCGGCGACCACGGCGGCGAAAAAGCGCGCGCCCATCGTCTTCACCAGGTGCTCCGCCCCCCGGCCCCCGAGCTCCTCTTCGACCACGCTCGCGACGTAGACGTCTCGCCGGGGCCGGCGCCGCAAGAAGGCCTTCAGGTAAAGGGT
>WFXV01000218.1 GCA_015490435.1 Thermaceae bacterium | reverse complement strand
GGGTTCGTTTCCCGGATGGCGGCGATCGCCTGGCGGTAGAAGGCGCGGAGGAGCTCGGGGTGGTCGTTCAGCTTCTTGGCCGGCTCGATCAAGAGGTCGAAGGCAAGGGCCTCGGGGTAGTCGGCGAAACGGCGGGCCACCGCCCGCCACCAGCGCACCCCCTCCTCAGCTACCTCGGGGGTGGGGTCTTGGTTGAGCGCACCGCCGCTAAAGGCGAGGATCGGAAGAAGGCCGGCGGCGAGGCTATTCTGGACCACCCGCTCCAGGTGGTCGAGGTAGGCCGCGTCCCGGTAGGCCCGGGCCCGAATGCGCACGTGGTCGAAGCCGATCGCCCGGAAGTCCCGGGGGATCCGGGCGTCGTAGGCGTGCATCACCTTTTTGAAGGTCGCCCAGTTGACGTTGATGCCGATCTCGAGCCGTCCCAGGTAGTCTTTGGGGCTAAGCGCGAGGGCGGGAAGTCCGAGGAAGAGGACGAAAAGCAGCCTTTTCATATCCGCTCGAAGTAGCGCCGACGCTCCCAGTCGGTGACCGCGCTCCGGTAGGCGGCCCACTCGGTCTCGAAGAAGTGCCGGTAGTGGTCGTGCACCGCCTCGCCCAGGGCCTCCCGGGCGAGGGCGCTTTGGGCGAAGTCACGGGTCGCCTCTTCCAGGGTGTAGGGCACCCGGGGCAGCGCCTCGGCCTGGTAGACGTTGCCCTCGAAGGGGGGCGGGGGCGAAAGGCCCTCCTCCAGCCCCTTGAGGCCGGCGAAGAGCATCGCGGAATAGGCCAGGTAGGGGTTCGTGTCCGCTCCCGGGATGCGGTTTTCCACCCGCAGGCTCTTCCCCTCGCCCACCACCCGGAAACCGGCGGTGCGGTTATCGAAGCTCCAGGCGATCCGGGTGGGGGCCCAGGAGCCGTCCTCGTAGCGCTTGTAGCTGTTCACCGTGGGGGCGAAGAAGACCATGAAGTCGCGGGCGTATTTGAGGAGCCCGGCGAGGAAGGAACCGAAGACGGACGAGCCCCGGACCGGGCCGTAGGCCTCGCTGCCGGCAAAGGCGGGGGTCTCCCCCTGCCAGAGGGAGAGGTGGACGTGGCCGCTGGAGCCCGCCTGGCCGCTGAAGGGCTTGGCCATGAAGGTGACGCTTTTTCCCATCCGGTCGGCCAGGGTCTTGAGCGCCTCCTTGAAGAGCAGGTGGCGGTCGGCGGCCTCGAGGGCCTCGGCGTGGCGCAGGTTGACCTCGTGCTGGCCCACCCCCCACTCCCCCTTGCTGCTCTCCACCGGGACCCGGGAGGCGAGGAGCACCCGGCGGAGCTCGGCCAGAAGGGGCTCGTGGCGGCCGCCCTGGAAGACGTGGTAGTCCTCGAGATAGTGGCCCGCGGGCTCGAGGTTTTGGTAGCCCTGCCGGGCGGCCTCGCGGTAGGGGGTCTCGAAGAGATAGAACTCGAGCTCAGACGCCGCCCGCACCGAGAACCCGAGCCGCCGGGCGTAGGCCAGGGCCCGCTTCAGCACCTGCCGGGGGGCGATCTCGACCGGCCGCCCCTCGCGGTCGAAGACGTCGGCCAGGACGAGGGCGGTCTTCTCCAGCCAGGCAGCCGGGCGCAGGGTGGCGAGGTCGGGCACCAGGTGCACGTCGCCGAAGCCCCGCTCCCAGTTGGCGAAGGCGTAGCCCGGGACCGGGTTCATCTCCATGTCCACCGCGAAGAGGTAGTCGCAGGCGTGGGTGCCCGCCGCCCGCACCGCCTCCTCGAAGAACTCGGCGGTAAACCGCTTGCCGACGAGCCTCCCGTAGAGGTCGGGAAAGGCCAGGACGACGGTCTCCGCGTCCCCGGGCAGGGCATGGGGTTTCATTGCCTCCAGGATAAACCGCGGGCGCGCAGGTGCTAAGATGCGTTTATGCGCACCACGCTGGACCTCCCCGACGAGCTCTACCGCGAGCTCAAGCGCCGCGCCGCCGAGGAGGGGGTGCCGCTCAAAAAGCTGGTCGCCGAGCTTTTGCGGCGGGCGCTTTCGGCCTCGAGCGCCCCCCGGCGCGGCCGCCCCGACCGGCCGCCGGTGGCGCCGCTAGAGGGGCGGGCGCCGCTTATGGAGAAGGAGGAGCTCGAGGAGGTCGCCCACGGGGAGCTCGAGCGCCATGCCCGATCTCTTGGACACTAGCGTCTGGTTCGCGCTGGCCCACCCCGGGCACCCTTTCCACGCCCGGGCGCTTCGCTACTGGGAAGAGGAGGCCGACTGGGAACTCGCCTTCACCTGGGTGACCGCGCTCGGCCTGGTCCGCCTTTTGACCCATCCCCGCGCTACCGGGGGCGAAGCCCTCACCGCTTCCGAGGCATGGCGGGTCTTAGAGGGATTTTGGGTGCGCCCGGGCGTCTCGGTGCACTCGGAACCGCCCGGGATCGAGGACTTCCTCGGCCGCTACGCCAAGACCTTTTCGTTGAAAGGTGGGCACTGGACCGACGCTTACCTGGCTGCCTTCGCTGCCGCCGGAGGCTATCGGCTCGTAAGCTTTGACCGGGATTTTCAGAGGTACCCAGGTCTTTCCCTGCTCTCCCTTTAACTACCGCCTTCCGAGCGCCACCCCGAGGAGGATCAAGGCGCCGCCCAGAAAGGCCCGGGCCGAAAGCGGCTCGTCGGCCAGGGGCACGGCAAAAAGCGCCCCCGCCACCGGCTCGACCATCGCCACTAGGGTGGCCACCCGGGCGGGCACCCGCTGGACGCCGGCGAGGAAGAGGGAAAAGGGGAGCACGGTGCCGAAGACAACGAGATAGGCCACCGCCAGGTAGCCGCTGGCACGGAGGGCGAGGGCCTCCGGGCCCTTAAACGCGAGCAGCGGCAACGAGATCAGGCTCCCCACCAGCGAGGCCGCCGCCAGGCTCGAGGCCGGCGCGGTGCGAAGCCCCTGGCTGAGGGCGGCGTAAGCGGCAAAGCTCACCGCCGCGGCGAGGCCAAACGCGACCCCAAGCACCCCGCCCCGGATCCCCTCCGGCCC
>WFXV01000217.1 GCA_015490435.1 Thermaceae bacterium | reverse complement strand
GTAGAGCGCGTCGACCTCGGGAAGGACCCGGGCGACGGCGGTCTCTGAGGCGGTGGGGACCGCCACCACCACCCGCCCCGCCCCCCGCCGCCGGGCCTCCTGCACCGCGGCGAGCATCGTGTACCCGGAGACGAGGCCGTCGTCGGTGAGGATCGCGACCCGACCCGAAAGCGGCGCCGGCGGCCCTTTCCGAAGCCTTCGCACCCGCTCGGCGAGCGCCCGGCGCTCGGCCTCGACCACGGCCTCGATCACCCCTTCGGGAAGGGCGTCCGCGAGCTCGGGGTTCAAAAGCACCTCCCCGCCCTCGGAGAGGGCGCCGAAACCAGCCTCGGGGTTGTCGGGGAAGTGCAGCTTGCGCACGAAGACGAGGTCGAGCGGGAGCTCGAGCTCCTCGGCGCGCACCCGCCCCACCGGCACGCCCCCGGCGGGGATGGCAAGCACCACGGCGTCCTTTTGACCCGAGAAGGCGGGGGCGAGCATCTCGGCGAGCACCCGCCCCGCCTCCTCGCGGTCGGCGAAGACCTGGACCCGACCGGTGTACTCAGGATGGGTGTAGAGGACGCCCACGTCAGGCGATGTCGTAGGCCTCGGGGGGCCGCTCGAAGCGAAGCTCGATCTCCCGCGCCTCCCGGGGGAGCGGGATCACCTTGCTCCGGGTCACCCAGCGCTCGGGAAGGTGCACCACGTGGCCGCGGATGCGGGCGGTGGTGGGAGCGATACGGGAACGGTAGACGAGCCGGACGCCCCAGACCTTCTTCCCGAACCGGGTCTCGAACTCACCCGGACCCTCGAGGGAGAAATCGGTGGCGTAGCCGGGGACGTAGACCCTTTTCGCGTAGCGGCGCTTGCGCCCCTCGTGGTAGTAGACGATCCAGAGGGTCCGGCCTGCCTGGTACTTGGCCTCGCTAGGGATGTAGCGGCTCGCCTTCTCCTCCTCTTCGAGCACCCTTGCGACGTACTCGTCGACGCTCTCCTCCACCGGAACCTCGTCGAGCGTCCAGACCTCGAAGGAGACCCGCCAGCCCTGGACCTCGGCGATGAGGTTCGCGAGCTTCACCGTGCGGCCCTGCTCGAGCTCGACGAGCTCGTCGATGGCGGAGAGCTCCTCGTCGAAGTGCTCACGGAAGCCCAGGGTCTTGGTGGTGGCCACCAGGAGGTCGCTCGCCCGCTTCAGGCGTCGGAGCTCCTCCTCGTCCTGGGCCACTACCATCGCCTTGCGGATCCGGCAGAACGCGCGCCTCAGCTCCTCGAGCACCTGGGGGGAGAGCTCCAGGCTCACCGCGGTCTCGGCGGTCTCCCGGACCGCCTCCTCGGGAAGCTCCGCCAGCCGCTCCTCCAGGATCTTATCCTCCCGCCCCCAGGGGTCGTAGACCTTGTCCCAGCCGTGGTAGCGGGCAACGTAGTTGGCGAGCCGCACGCTCACCCGGTTCTCCTCGCAGGCGACCTCGCGGAGCTCCTCCACCATGGCGCCAAAGCGCTTCTTCCAAAACGGCGAGTAGGTGAGCGTGCAAAGGTAGTCGGAACGCTTCTTGAGGTCGGTGAGCTGGCCCTCCTCCTCGACCTCGAGCATCTCGTCGCGAATGATGCAGTTGATCCGCCGGATATCCTCGGGCCCCTCGACCCGGCCGTAGATCCTGCCCATCGTGCACCTCCTTGAGTCTAATCATATCAACTTTGCTAACAAAACGCAACCGCGCCCCGTCCTTGACAATCACACTCATATCGGTTATGATTTTGAACGGAGGTAGACGATGGATCGCGAAACGTTTATCCAAGGACTGAACGAGGACCTCGCCCACGAGTACGAAGCGGTAATCACCTACACCACCTTCGCCGCCCGGGTCAAGGGCCCCCACCGCCCCGCGCTCAGGGCCTTCTTCCTGGAGGAGGCCAAGGAGGAACTTGAGCACGCCCAGTTCCTCGCCGACAAGATCGTCGCCCTGGGGGGCGTGCCCACCACCCAGCCGGCACGAATCCCCGAGGCCGAGACCCCGCGGGCGATGCTCGAGGCCATCCTCAAGGCCGAGACCGAGACCCTCGCCCGCTACGCCGAGCGGATGCGCCAGGCCGAGGCCTTCGGCGACCTCGGGCTCGCCGCCCGGATCCACGCGATGATCGAGGACGAGACCGAGCACAAGGAAGAGGTGGAAAAGCACCTTTTGGGCTTTCCCGGCTAAAGACTGAGCCCCCGAGAACGGGCGCCGGCTTCCCGGCGCCCTAATCCTTTTTTAGCTCTTTTCCCAAAATCCAGTACGGGGCGCCCTTCAACCAGCCGAGCCGCCGCCAGCCCCGCCGGGCGTAGAAGCGGGCGGCGGGGGCGTGGGCGTGCACCGTGAGCACCGCCCGGGGCTCACGGGCGGTGGCCAGGAGCCGGTCGTGCAGGGTGCTGCCCACCCCGAGCCCCTGGTAGCGGGGGTCCACCGCGAACTCCACGAAGCCGAACGCCCCCTCGAGCCAGCGGCGGCGGAGCTCGGGGGAGAGCGAGGCCGCCACCTCCTCGGTCCAGGCCTCCCCCGGCGTCCGGGGAAAGCCGTAGGCGAAGCCTACGATCGCGTCCCCCGCCCGCGCCGCGATCAGCCGGAACCCCGGCGCCGCCAGGTGGCGGGCAAAAAGCCGCCGCACCCGCCGGAGCTCCCCCGGCTCGACGAAGTAGGGCGGGCCGGAGAAGGCCCGCAGCCAGACCCCAAGCAGCGCCTCGGCTTGGGCTTCGGCCTCCTCCGGGCCCATCCGGACGAACTCCACGAGGCCATCCTAACCGCCGGGACCTTCGTCCCTTGCTAGAGTAGAAGGAATCGGATGAGCGGCTACGAGCTCCGGTTGCTGGGCCCGCCCGGGCTCTGGCGGGCGGGGGCGCCGGTCGCGGTGCGCTCCCGCAAGACCTGGTTCTTGCTCGCCTACCTCGCAATCGAGGGCCCCACGGAGCGGGAGCCCTTGGCCGAGCTCCTCTGGGCCAGCCCGAGCGGCCGGGCGAACCTCCGGGCCGAGCTCTACCGGCTCGAGCGCGCGGCTCCCGGCCTGGTGATCCGCGAGGGCGGCCGGCTCGCCCTGGCCGGGGTCGAGGTCGACGCCCTGCGTTTTTTCGCCCTCGCCGAGGAGGACCCAAAGGCCGCCCTCGCGATCGGGAGGGGGGTCTTCCTCGAGGGGCTCGAGGCGGGGCTTACGCCGGAGCTCGAGGAGTGGCTCGGCCACCAGCGGGCCCGCCACCGGGAGCGCTGGGCCGGGCTTCTCCTCGCGCACGCCGGGCGCGTCGCCGACCCCCGCGCCGCCACCCGACTGCTTGAGACGCTCCTTTCGGAAGACCCCTTGAACGAGGAGGCGGTGCGCCTGCTCATGCGCCGCCACGCCGAGGCCGGCGCCGGCACCGAGGCGCTCCGGGTCTACCGGCGTTTTTCCCGCTTCCTGGAGGCCGAGCTCGGCCTGCCCCCGGAGCCCGAGACCCGGGCCCTCGCCCGGGCGATCCAGGAGGGACGCGCCTGGCCCCTCAAGGCCCCGGGGAGCCGGTTCGCCGGCCGCGCCCGGGAACTCCGGGCGATGCACCAGGCCTTCGAGGCCGGCTGCTCGGTCTTCCTCTCGGGCGAGCCCGGCATTGGCAAAAGCCGGCTGCTGGCCGAGTTCGTCGCCGCCCTGGGGCGAAGGCGGCTCGTCCTCCGGGGCCGCCCCGGCGACCCGGCGGTCCCCTACGCTACCCTGGCCCGGGGGGTGCGGGAGCTCCTGGCGATCGGCGCAAGGCCCCCGGACTGGGCGGCCCGGGAGCTCGCCCGGGTGGTCCCCGAGCTCGGCGAACCCCCCGCCGCCGCCCACCCGGCCCGCTTCGTCGCCGCCTTCGCCGAGCTTCTTCGCCCCTACCTGGGGGGCGAGTGGGTGCTCGGGGTCGACGACCTGCAGTACCTCGACTCGGCGAGCGCGAACCTCCTCCTGCAGCTGACCGGGGACCGGCTCCCCGGCCCCTTCCTGGCCGCCTACCGGCGGGGCACGCTTCCCGATGCGATCGCCGCCTGGGTGCAGGAGGAGCGCGCCGCCGGCCGGGCGGTGGAGGTGGAGCTCGCACCCCTGGATGCCGAGGCGGCGGCGGAGATGCTCGGCCTCGAGCCCAGTCGGGCGGCGGCCCTGAACCGCCTCGCCGGGGGGAACCCCTTCTTCCTCCTCCAGCTCGCCCGCGAGCCCGACCCCTCCGGGTCCCGCTCGGTCATCCAGGGGCGGCTGGCCGCCGCCTCGACCTGCGCCCGGGAGCTGGCGGCGCTGGCCGCGGTGGCCGGCGAGGCCTACCGGCTGGAGCGGGCGATCGCACTGCTCGGGGCCCCGCCGCTGGTGGTGGCGGAGGCGAGCGATGAGCTCGAGCGCCTCGGGCTCTTCCGGCGGGGCCGCGTCGCCCACGACCTGGTGGCCGAGGCGATCCTCGAGGGCCTCTCCCCCGAGGTCCGGGCCCACTGGCACCGCCGGCTCGCCGAGACCCTCGAGGACGAGGCCCCGGCGGCGGCCCTGGCGGAACACTGGCTCGCCGCCGGGGAGCCGGCGGTGGCCGCCCGGTACTGGCAGCGGGCGGCGTTCGAGGCCGAGCGGGCCTTCGCCTACCGGGAGGCGCTCGCCCTCTTCGCCCGCGCCCTCGCCCACACCCCCGAGGATGAGCAAGACGCCCGGGAGATGGAGACCTTCATCCCCCGCTACCGGATCCACCTGGCCCTCGCCGACTGGAAGGGCGCCCGCGAGCTGCTTGCGCGGGCCGGCGCCTTCGCCCGCGCGCGCGGCCTCACCTGGCTGGTGGACCGGGTCGAGCTCGGCCACGCCGACCTCGATTTTCGTCAGGGCCGCTTCCAAGAGGCGCTCGCGCGGGCCACCCGGCTGCTCGAGGCCGGCCACCTCGACCCCGACGCCCAGGCCCACGCCCACTACCTGCGGGCGGTGGCCCTCCAGGCGCTCGGCCGGCACCGGGAGACCGCCGAGGCCTGCCGCCGGGCGCTGGCGGCGGGCGGCGAGGGTTGGGAGATGAACGCCTGGGCGCTCAATACCCTGGCGATCGCCGAGATGCACCTCGGCCGCCTGGCCGAGGCCCGCCGCCTGAACGGCGAGGCCCTGAGGCGCTTCCGGGAGGAGAAAAATCCGGTGGGGGAGGCGAACGCCCTCCGGGTCCTCGCCGAGCTCGCCGGCCGGGAAGGGCGCGACGACGAGGCCGAGCGCCTCTTCGAGGAAGCCCTGGCGCTGGCACGGCGCACCGGCCACCAGATCGTGCTGAGCTTCGTCCTCGCCGCCGCCCTCCGCCACCACCGGGCGCGGGGCCGGGAAGACCGGGTCCGGGCGCTGGCCGAGGAGGGGGCGGCGATCCCCGGCCCTTACCAGGCCTTCTTCCGCGCGCACCGCTAGCCCGCCACGCCCCGGCCACGCCCCCGGGGCTAGTCTCGGCCCATGAAGCGCCGGAGCCGGACCTACACCCTCAAGGTGCGCCGCACCGAGGACGGCCAGCTCCGGATCGTGCTCAAATCCCTGGAGGGAAACCCCCGCTACTTCAAGGACCTAAAGGCCCTTCTCGCCTTCCTCCGCCGGGAGTGGCCGGAGCCGCCCCGGGATTAATGGGGCCGCCCGGCGCGTCCTGGCGGCCCCCTGCGGCAAGGCGGACCCTCCTACCTGATCAATAGGAGCGTAAACGCGCTGTCGGCGAGGGCGCCGGTGTCGTCGTAGCAGCGGACGTTCACCAGCCCGTTGGTGCCGGAACTGCCCCAGTTCAGGACCACGCAATGGCGCGCGTCCCAGCCGTAGGCGCTCACCTGCACGGTGCCGGCGGTGCCGAACCCGGGCACCGTCACGCTGTAGCGTCCGGGTCCGCTGTTGGAGGCGGTAATCGCCCCGCCGGCGGAGTTGAACTGGTAGCTCGAGGGAACCGAGGCGTCGGCCTTGACGTAGGCGTAGGCGAGCGCGCCTTCCCTACTCGGGAGCGCGAGCATCCCCGCCTCGACCGCCGCCAGCTTGGCCTCAAGTGCATTGACCGCGTCCCGGAGCGCCTGGAAGTTCGCGTTCATCTCCGCCGACTTGAGCTCGTCCCCGGGGGCGAAGGTGTGAGGCAGCGTCACCGCGAGCCCCCAGAGCCCCACCGTGCCTAAAAACAGCCCGAGCGCTAGGTACTTGAACCTCTTCATTCCTCCCTCCCTTCCGTTAGTTGAACGTGGCACCTTGGTCGAAGGCGCAGCCGCCGTCGAAGGTGGCGGGCTGGCAGTCGCCGCCCCCCGCGCCCCCGCCGCCCGCGCCGCAGGCGGCGAGCAGCCAAAGCAACGCCCAGAAAGCCCAGTACCTGCCAAACCTTCGCATCCGCACCTCCCAGCCGGCACGCTAGGGAGCCCGGCGTGGCCAAGGCGTGGCGGGAATAGAGTGAAGCCGTGAGGCCGAAGACGCTGGGCGAACTCAAGTCGACCTACCCTGAGAAAAAACTCCGCCGCTCGGTGAAGGAGGAGGTGCGCGAGAACCTGATCGCGCGGCTCAAGGCAGGGGGCCCCCTCCTCCCCGGCATCCACGGCTACGAGGAGACCGTCCTCCCGGCCCTCGCCGCCGCGATCCTGGCGGGGCACGACCTGGTCTTCCTGGGCACCCGGGGCCAGGCGAAAAGCCGCATCACCCGGCTCCTTCCCACCCTGCTCGACGAGGCGGTCCCCGCCCTGCCCACCCCGATGCGGGATCACCCGATGAGACCGGTCTCCCCCGAGGGCAAGCGGCTGGTGCGGGAGCTCGGCGACGACGCCCCCATCGTCTGGCTTTCCCGCGAGGAGCGCTACGTCGAGAAGCTCGCCACCCCGGACGTCACCGTCGCCGATCTGATCGGCGACCTCGACCCCATCAAGGCGGCCCGCCGGGGGCGGGAGCTCGCTGACCTCGAGGCGATGCACTACGGCCTCCTCCCCCGGGCGAACCGGGGCATCTTCGCCCTGCAGGAGCTCCCGGACCTTGCCCCCAAGGTGCAGGTCGCGCTTTTCAACGTGCTCGAGGAAGGAGACATCCAGATCCGGGGCTTCCCGCTGCGGCTTCCCCTCGACGTCTGGATCGTCTTCACCGCGAACCCCGAGGACTACACCGCCCGCGGCCGCATCGTCACGCCCTTGAAGGACCGGATCGAGGCCGAGATCCGGACCCACTACCCAAAGACGCTGGAAGAAGGCCTCAAGATCACCCGCCAGGAAGTGAGGATTCCCGAAGAGGTCCGCTTCCCCGAACCCCTCTTCCGGGTGGTGGAGCGGCTCGCCTTCCTGGCCCGGAAGGACCCCCGGGTGGACCCCGCATCCGGGGTGAGCCAGCGGCTTCCCATCGCCTTCGCCGAGGCGGCGGCGGCGGGGGCGCAGAGGCGGCACCTCGTCTACGGCGACCCCGCGGTGGTCCGGCCCTACGACCTCTACAAGGGGCTTTTTGCCGTGACCGGGAAGCTCGAGCCCAGCTACGAGGGCGAGGCCCTGGGGGAAGAAGCGATCGCCCAAGACCTCCTCGCCAAGGCCTTCCTCGCCGAGTTCGGCACCGAAGGGCTCGGGGCGGCCCGGGCCTGGTTCAACGCGGGCGAGGTGCTCGAGCTCCCCGAAGGCCCCCTCGGGGCGGTGCAAAGCGCCCTCGCCCGCGTTCCCGGCCTGCTCCCCGCGGGCGGGGCCGACCCCGTCGCCCTCACCCTCGCCGAGGCCCGGCTCGAGGCCCTGGTGGGGGAGGGCTTTTTGGCCCGGGAGGAAGGGCGCTACCAAAAGCGATGAGCGCGGTCCGCTACCAAAGGCGCCCCCCGCTGCCAAATGCCGCGGAGGTCTTCTCCTGGATCGCCGAGGACCTCCTCGACGCCGGGTTCCATGACCGCGAGCGGCGCTACCGCCCCGTTCCGGGTCCCCGCACCGAGGAGGAGGTGCGGGCCCTGCTGGAGCGCGCCCTGAGGGAGCGCGGGCAAGACCCGAGGGAGGCAGAGCGGCTGCTCGAGCTCCTGCTCGAGGAGGGCTTCTTGAAGCGCGAGGGCACCACCGGCGCGGCCTCGGGAGGCCTTCTGCTCGGCCCCCGGGGGGAGCGCCTGCTCGGGGCCCGCTACCTCGACCAGCTGCTCGGCGCCCGCACCCTCCCCGGCCGCGCCGGTGGTGCCC